>CAUTOM010000004.1:0-54503 GCA_963540435.1 uncultured Actinomyces sp. | reverse complement strand
CCCACCATCGGAGTGAGCGCTGCCCAGCTCTTGGCCTCGGCCTCGAAAGAAGAAATCGCGCGGATCCTGCGGGTTTACGGAGAAGAAAAGTTCGCCTCGAAGATCGCCGCACGCATCGTCCGCGATCGGGAAACTCAACCACTCACGCGAACTTCGCAATTGGCGCAAATCGTTCGAGACTCGATCCCTGCCGCCGCGCGACGTACCGGAGGAAACCCCGCCAAGAGGACTTTTCAAGCCTTGCGAATTGCGGTCAACGATGAACTCACGATTCTCGAGGCCGCACTTCCTGCAGCCCTCGAACGACTTCGTGTGGGCGGAAGGATCGTCATCGAGTCCTATCAATCTTTGGAAGACCGTCTGGTTAAGGACATCTTCCGACGTGGAGCAACGGACCAAGCTCCCGCGGGGATTCCCCTCATCCCCGAAGAACTTCAAGCTCGCTTGCGTCTACTGACACGTGGCGCACAGCTGGCTGATGACACAGAAAAATCCCATAATCCGCGTTCCGCATCTGTGCGGCTGCGCGGCGCACAGATGATACGGCCCTGGAAGGAAAGACCATGAGCGGAGCCACCGCGCGCGCACGCGCGACCTCTCGTCCGGCCTACGTAGGTGAGGAAATTCGACCACTTTTGACAGTGGTCGACTCTTCGCGTCCTCGTCGCTCGGTCATTCTCATGACGATCATCGTGCTGGTCATGATCGCAATCGCTATTGTGGTTCCCATGGTGATTAACACCCACATGGCGCAGACCTCGTACGAGATTCGCGAGTACCAGATTCAGCTCAATGAACTTGAAGCGCAATCATGGACTTTGCAGACTCAACTTCAAGAAAAGGCTTCTCCTGTTGAACTGGAGAAGGCCGCGAAGGCACAGGGAATGGTGCACGCCGGTAAGCTCGGCACTATTCGTCTATCCGATGGCACAGTTGAGGGCGGTGTCGCCGCGCGATGAGGTTGTGGCAGCGCACACGCAAAGCGAGTGATACCACTGCGAATCGCGCCCGTGGAATCGGGAGGATGTTCACCCTCCTCTTTGCGTTATGCGTTCTCCAGCTCTTGGTCATCCAAATTTTCCAAAGCGCGACTCTTTCATCAGAAGGCGAAAGAGTGCGCACAGCTGTCAGTGAAATTGGTGCTAAACGCGGCAACATCCTCGATGTTAATGGCGTTGTCTTAGCGGATTCAGTTCAGGCTTATCACATTGCTGTCAACCAGCGAGCAATTACGACCTATGAACACAAAGACGACGACGGCAAAGTAGTCGGCCGAGGCCCAGCAGAAGCAGCCAAGCAACTCGCCCCGCTCTTAGGGATGAGTCGCGCCGAATTGGGCGGCATGATGTTGGGGGATTCGACGTATGTCTACCTCAAGAAAAATGTCGATGCGGTGACATACCGTGAGATCCGCAAGCTTGATATCACTGGAATTGAATGGGAGTCAGTGTTCGACCGCGTCTACCCGAACGGCAATACTGCAGCTCCGATTGTTGGCGCGGTGAATGCGCAAAGCGATGGCGTTTCAGGACTTGAGGCGTACTTCAACAATTTCCTCCAAGGAACAGCAGGCGAAGAAGCTTACGAGATCTCGCCCAACGGTGCGATTATGCCCGGCGGAAAGCGCACGACCAAAGAGCCTCAAGATGGCGGTTCAGTACGAACGACCCTCCACGCCGATCTTCAGCACCTCGTCCAAGATCGTCTTGACGAGCGCGTGCGTAAGCACAATGCGGATTGGGGAGTCGTCGTCATCTCTGATGTGTCGACGGGACGTATTCTCGTTCTTGCCGATTCGGGGTCCACAACGCCGGACCCCGCAAAACCGCAATCCGTCATGGGGGTACAGTCTCCCTACGAACCGGGTTCGGTGGGCAAGCTGCTAACTGTGGCCTCGGCCCTGGAAAAGGGAACGACGACTCCAACGAGTCAATACACCGTCCCGTACAGCATTAATCCTTCCGATGCCGGTGGGCCGATCAAGGACTACCACGAGCACGGAACCGAGGTTTTGACATCGACCGGCATCCTTGCGCAGTCCTCAAACGTTGGAACGATTGAGATTGGCGAGCAGGTAGGCGATCGCGATCGCTACGACTTCATGACGAAGATGGGACTCAACCAACTCACGGGGATTGAGTTAGCGGGCGAATCTCAGGGCATCATGCGCGATTTCGAGGATATCCAAGGCCGTGATCGCTACACGATGATGTTCGGTCAGTCCTACGCCGTTACCGCGGTCCAACAGAATCAATTTATTCAGGCGATCGGAAACCGCGGAGTGATGATTGCGCCGCGAATTATTGACTCAACGATCGATTCACAGGGGCGTGCCGAGAAAGCCACGGCTCCTCAACCTAAGCAGGTCATGTCGGCGGATCGCTCAAAAGAACTCATCACCATGATGGAGTCTGTTGTCACTGATGAAGAGGGTACTGGCCAGACAGCAAAGGTTGAGGGCTATCGCATTGCTGTGAAGACTGGTACCGCAGACATCAAGGTCAACGGAGCTGACGCGGTCGTATCAAACACTGCCGGTTTGATTCCTGCGGAATCTCCGCGTTTGGCGATTTCGGTTGTTTTGTACAACCCGCGTGTGGGCCTCTTGTCTTCGGACTCTGCGGCTCCACTGTGGGGAGAAGTCGCAACTGAAGCAGTGCGAAACCTAGGGATTCCGGCATCTACAGAAACTGCCCAGCTGTATCCCACGAGGCCCTAGTACGCTAGTGTGCAGTAAATGGGTGAAACCCTAAGGAGAAGCATGCATAGGTCCAGCAAGTGGATCGCTCAAGTATTGGGCGCACAGCTCCACGGCACTGATGTGGAAGTGACCGCGACAGTTGAAACGGACTCTCGAGAAATTGCTCCGGGTTCTCTTTTCGTTGCACGTCGCGGTGAGACAAGCGATGGGCACCAGTATCTCGAAGCGGCAGCTGCGCGTGGTGCAGTGGCAGCAATCGTTGAACATGTCTGTGATTCGCCTATTCCCCAGATTATTGTTTCAGACTCAACCTTCGCTTTGGGAGAGCTCGCGCGCGCATATCTCAGTGAGCTGCGTCAGTCGCAGCAATTGGACGTGATCGCAGTGACGGGTTCAGCTGGCAAAACGACGACAAAGGATCTTCTCGCCACGATCATGAGCGAGGATGCGCCAACCGTTGCTCCGCAATTGTCTTTCAATAACGAGGTTGGTCTTCCCCTGACAGTTTTGCGTGCCGATGAGTCGACGCGTCACATGGTCCTTGAAATGGGAGCATCGGGGCCCGGGCACATTGATTACCTCACGCGTATCGCACCCCCTGACGTAGCCATCGAACTCATGGTGGGACACGCGCACTTGGGCGGCTTTGGCTCTGTTGAGGGCGTTCGTGACGCAAAGGCCGAATTGATTCGAGGCCTTGTTCCGTCTGGGGTGAGCATTCTCAATCGCGATGATCCGCATGTGATGGAGATGGCTCCACAGGCTCCGGGACGCATCGTCACCTTCTCTGCCGCTGGAAATACAGAAGCTGATGTCTGGGCTGAAGACCTTCACCTTGATGAGCAGGGGAGGGCTGTCTTTAATCTTCATCTAGACGACTTGACTTTCCCGATGCATCTTGGCTTGGTCGGTATCCATCACGTCTCAAATGCTTGCGCTGCAATCGCGGGTGCATGGGTTTCGGGTATTGCGCCGGAAAAGGCTTGCGCAGCTGTTAACGGCCAAACAGCCTCGAGTCCTCATCGCATGAGCATTCATGAACTCGAGCTTGACGGTCAGCACATCACCCTCATCGATGATTCCTACAACGCGAACTTGGATTCCTTCCGAGCGGGATGCCGTGCTGCTGCGGATCTGGCGGCCGGACGCCCCCTAGTCATTGTTGCTGGTGGCATTCTTGAACTTGGCGAGGCCTCGGAAGAAACACATCGCGAAGTTGCGCGGTTCTTTGAAGACGCGGGTGCGCGCTGCGTGCTTGCCCTCGGTGAAGAATCGCAGTTCTACTTCAGTGAGCGAGGCGAGGACCACACTCATCGTCGCTTCCGGAATGTTGACGAGGTAATCGACGCTCTGCGCGGCATACTGGAAGATAATGCCGTCGTGTTCATTAAGGGATCCAACGGCTCTGGTGCATGGAAAGTTGCCGATCGCCTAGTGGAGGAGGGCACTTTATGATTGGGCTCATTATTGCCTTTGCAGTTGCTTTAGTCCTTTCGATTTCCCTCACCCCGGTTCTGATCCATTACCTGATCCGGCACCAATTCGGGCAGTTTATCCGCCAAGATGGACCGACCGCGCACATGACAAAGCGTGGAACCCCCACAATGGGTGGCCTGGTGATCATCTTGGCAACGGTCATCGCTTGGTTGGCCGGAAACCTGATTAATGGTCATTCGCCTTCTTGGTCAGGGTGGCTTCTTGTTTTCCTTTTTGTTGGTATCGGGTTCATCGGCCTTCTTGATGACGCACTCAAGATCATGCACCAACGCTCTCTGGGGCTGCATGCATGGGCAAAGATCGTTGGCCAGGTTGCTATTGCCTCACTCTTCACGTGGGGAATCTTGGTCAGACCGAATGTTCATCGTCGTACTCCTGGAATCTTTGATATCTCAGTGGCGCGCCCCATGGGATTGACCTTCACGCAATGGGGGATCTTCGCTGCCGTGGTTCTCATCGTCATCTGGGTGAACTTCATCGTCGCAGCGTGGTCGAATGCAGTGAACCTGACAGACGGCTTGGATGGCCTTGCTGCTGGTGCGGGGATCTTTGTTTTTGTCTCCTACACCTTCATCTCTTATTTCCAGCTGCTCCAATCCTGCTGGGGCGATACGGTCAATATTTCCGCTTGCTACACCACACGTGATCCTCTTTCGATCGCAATCTTCTGCTCATCCTTGGTTGGTGCTCTTGCCGGGTTCCTGTGGTGGAATGCGTCTCCTGCTCAAATCTTCATGGGAGATACCGGCTCGCAAGCAATTGGTGCGGCGCTCGCCGGAGTATCGATTCTGACCGACACCGAGTTCCTTGCCGTACTGATCGGCGGTCTCTATGTTCTGACGACCCTGTCGGATGTCATCCAGATCGGCGTATTCAAGATGACCCACAAACGAGTGTTCCGCATGGCTCCTTTGCACCATCACTTTGAGCTTAAAGGCTGGAAAGAAATCACAATCGTTATTCGTTTCTGGCTCATTGCCGCACTCTTTGCGGTAATGGGTGCCGGTTTGTTCTATGCAGAATGGGTGTCTCGACTGTGAATTGGCAGGGCCGCTTCGCAATCCTTGGGTGGGGAGTATCAGGAAAGGCATCTGCTCGCGCGCTGCGTGCGCGTGGTGCGCACCTGCGTGCGTTTGACGGGCATAGCCCCGATACCTCCTCTCACGGTGAAGCACAGGCTCCCGCTCATCCAGACGAACTCGCTGATGTTGAGGTCGTTTACGACGCGGATGCTCAGGCCCTCTCACGCGAGGCAATCGCATGGAACCCTGACTGTATCGTCGTCTCGCCCGGAATTCCTGCACATCACCCGATTTTTTCTGCTTCTCACGATGCAGGTATCCCTGTCATCGGTGAAGTCGAACTTGCGTGGCGCCTACAAGAAGATTCTTCTCATGCGGGGCGGCCATGGCTGTGCGTGACGGGGACGAACGGTAAGACTACGACCGTTGGAATGCTGGGATCTATTTTGCGTGCCTCCGGAGCCAGAGTCGCTGAAGTTGGCAACATTGGTTTGCCGATTTGCGAGGCCGTTGATACCGACGCGGAAGTTTTCGCCGTCGAGCTTTCCTCCTTCCAGTTGCACACGGTTTCTACGGTTTCTCCTTTGGCTTCGGTGTGCCTCAATGTCGACGCTGATCACCTTGATTGGCACGGAAGTGCAGAAGCCTACGCAGCGGACAAAGCTAAGGTTTACCACGCAACGCAAGTTGCCTGCTTCTATCCCTCTTCTGATATCGAAATCGAGCATATGGTTGCCGAGGCAGACGTCATTGAAGGTGCTCGAGCTATCGGTCTGACCCTTGGAATTCCATCGATTTCTCAAGTTGGATGGGTTGAAGACGCGCTGGTTGAACGAGCTTTCGTGGAAAGGCGCCATATGCAGGCGCAATTCCTTGCCGAAGTCGATGACCTGCGCATTGCTTATCACGATGGGGTTACCGATGCTGCGCGCATGGATGCCACTGCCGCCGCGGGCCTCGCTCGAGCTTATGGAGTGAAGCCGGAGGCAGTTGCACAGGGCCTGCGCGACTTCCATCCTGCCGATCATCGACGTGCGGTAATCTCTCATGCCGCGGACGTTACGTGGATCGATGATTCCAAGGCAACAAATGCTCATGCTGCTGCGGCTTCGCTGCGTGGAATTGCTCCCGGAACAGCAATCTGGATTGCCGGGGGCGACACGAAGGGCCAAGAATTTGGCGAGTTAGTCGCAAAAATTGCCCCTCAGCTGCGCGGAGTCGTTGTCATTGGGAAAGACCGCAGCGCGATTCTTCGTGCGCTTGCGCAATACGCGCCGACAGTTCCCTTTGTTGAAGTCGACGGACACGAAGACTGGATGTTCTCCGTTGTGAACGAGGCCGTTGCTCTCTCGCGCCCCGGAGATACTGTTGTGCTTGCTCCGGCCTGCGCATCGTGGGATCAATTCCGTTCTTACGCCCAGCGTGGTGAGGTTTTCCGCGAGGCAGTCGCGCGCCTTGAAGCAAATTGGGCTGCGCAATGACCTCTCTTCTTGAACGCCTCCACATTCCCCGCTTCGAATTTGCGTGGCGAAAAGAGGAAGATAAGGTCTACTCACCTGTTGCGACCTACTACCTCATCGCTCTACCTGCACTGATTTTGACGCTATTCGGCCTAGTCATGGGATTTTCTGCATCAGCGGTTACGACGATTTCCCAAGGCGGTAGCCCCTACAGCTCCTTCGTTCGTCAGCTCGCAATTACCGGAGGCTCTTTCTTAGCCGCAGCGATCATCATTCAACGTATTCCCTCATCGCTGTGGTACCGGTGGGCACCTCTCGTTTTCCTCCTTGCACTTGGTTTCCAAGGTCTTGTCTTGACTCCTTTGGCTGCTTCTCAAGGTGGCAATACCAACTGGGTGTCACTCCCAGGGCTGGGAACCTTCCAGCCATCTGAGTTCCTCAAGCTTGCTCTGATCATTGCCCTTGGAAGGGTACTGACTCGAGAAGGCGCGCGGCGTCAAGATTGGAAGCAGATGGCGGTCACGGTGGGCGGCATTGCGTTCCTGGCTCTTGTTGACGTCATGCTGGGAAAAGACATGGGGACCGCAATGGTCATGGCAGCAGGAGCTGCCGGAGCGGTGTGGGTTGCGGGCCTGCCTAAGCGTTGGTTCCTCACCATCGCAGCAGCTGTGATTCCTTTGGGAACATTCCTCGTCTTCCAAAACCCAACGCGTTTGAAGCGTATTCTTGCGGTCATGCCGTGGAACCGCCCCGCGCGGAACCTGTCTGCTCCTGAACAAATCGACCACGCGCTGTGGGCCTTGGGATCGGGTGGTCTGACCGGTCTTGGTCCGGGGGCATCGCGCGAGAAATGGAATTACCTCCAAGCCGCGCACACAGACTTTATCCTGGCGATTATTGGTGAAGAGTTTGGCCTTTTGGGGTCCCTCACCGTTATTACGTGCCTGTGCCTGATGATTTGGGGAATGCTGCGGCTCATCCGCACCACGAATTCATTCTTTGCCGCTATCATCACCGGTGGCGTTGCAACGTGGATTGGGATGCAGGCTTTCATTAATATCGCTTCTGTAACAGGGATGGGTCCCGTTATTGGCGTTCCTCTTCCCCTTGTTTCATATGGCGGATCTTCATATCTTTTCACGGTGTCTGCGATTGCCGTCGTTGCTGCCTGCGCACGCGAGAATGCGGGTATGACAATGGGCCTGCAATTCTCGAGTTTGCGTGACCCCCGCGTCTCATCGCGGCGTCGTCATCCCGGAAAGAAACGTCAACACTCCACGGAAGGAACACGATGAGTGAGAAGATCGTTCTTGCTGGCGGAGGAACGGCAGGGCATGTGAACCCCCTGCTTGCAACAGCCCTCGAACTGCGTTCACGCGGGTACGAGGTTGTCGCGCTTGGAACGAAACAGGGCTTGGAAACGACCCTTGTTCCGGCAGCGGGGATCGAACTTGTGACTATCGAGCGCGTCCCTCTTCCTCGGAAGCCTTCCTTGCAGTTCTTCTCATTGCCGCGGCGGATGAAACAAGCCATCGCACAGTGCCGCTCGGTTCTCCAGGGAGCACAGGCACTTGTTGGTTTTGGCGGATATGTGTCCACGCCTGCTTATCTTGCCGCCCGTAAAATGGGTATCCCGATCATCATCCACGAGCAAAATGCGCGGCCGGGTTTGGCTAATCGCGTGGGTGCTCGCTGGGCATCGGCTTTGGGTCTGACTTTTCCCTCGACACCGCTGATTGCCAAGCAAGGAATTACGGAAGTGACGGGATTGCCGCTTCGCCCTGCCATCCAGGAGCTGGCCGCTACTCGCTCCAGCGAAGAAGGACGCGTCGGCGCACGCGAGCAGGCGGCCTCGAGGCTGGGAATTGATCCGAAAATGGAGACTCTCCTCATCACCGGAGGCTCTCTTGGCGCCCTCAACGTTAACCGGGCGATGACTGCCGCGGCCGCGCAGCTTCCCCCAAACGTGCAAGTGCTTCACTTGACTGGGAAAGGCAAAGATCAGGAAGTTTCGCAGGCGGTGTCTGCAGCTGGCGTTGCACAACGCTGGCACGTGATTGACTATCTCTCGACAATGGAGGATGCGCTAGCTGTCGCTGACCTTGTTGTCTGCCGTTCAGGAGCAGGTACTGTCGCCGAAATGACCGCACTCGGACTGCCGTGCGTGTATGTTCCGCTTCCTATCGGTAATGGAGAGCAGAAGCTTAATGCCACTGACCACGTCGCTCATGGTGGTGCTCTGCTCGTGGCCGACGCGGATCTGAATGCCAACTACATTCGCGAGAAGATCTTTCCACTGCTCGGAAGCGAAGAATTGCAGCAGATGACGCGGGCATCGCGTGCATTGGCTCACCCCGATGGTGCGCTTAAACTTGCCGACCTGATCGAATCGACTCTTCATGGGAAGAAGGCTGAAAAGTGACTACCTCGCATCGCTTCCATCTGATCGGTATCGGCGGCGCTGGAATGTCAGTGGTCGCAGAGTTGTTGAAAGATCGAGGCTTTGAGGTCTCGGGATCCGATCAAAAGGATTCACCTGTCTTGGATCACCTTCGCAGCGTGGGAGTGAAGGTTTTCGTCGGCCACGATGCTTCGCATGTTCCCGAGGGTAGTGTTGTTGTCGTTTCGACCGCTGTTCGCGAGACAAATCCAGAACTCGCTTATGCCCGCAAAGAGGGGCTGACGGTTATCCATCGATCTCAAGCTCTTGCTCTGGCCGCTAGCGGAATGCGTTTCGTTGCGGTTGCAGGTGCTCACGGAAAAACGACGACCTCGGGAATGCTCTCGATGGCCCTGCGTCAGGCGGGCGCTGATCCTTCGATTGCGGTCGGATCTGTCATTCCTGAACTTGGTTCGGGGGCTCACCTGGGCAGTGGAGATATTTTCGTTGCCGAGGCCGATGAATCCGATGGCTCTTTCCTGAACTACACGCCGTGGATCGAGATCGTCACCAACGTTGAGCCCGATCACTTGGACCGCTATGGAAGTCGCGAGGCCTTCGAACAAGTTTTCGTTGACTTTGTCGGGTGTCTTCGCGAGGGCGGAACACTTGTGTGCTGTGGTGAGGATGCGGGGAGTGCTCGCCTTGCTCGTTACGCGAAAGAACACGGTATTGATACCGTGACATATGGGCGTGAAGGGCAGGAAAGCCGCGAACTGGGTGCGCCCTGTGACGTCGTCATCAAAGACGCCACAACCGATGGGCACGTCGCATCGGCTCACGTTGTCTGGAACACAGAAACGGTCGACATTAACCTGCGCGTCCCGGGCCTGCACAACATTGTGAACGCTGTGGCCGCGTGGATTGCTGGTGTTCGCTTGGGCATCGAAGCACGTCTCATGGCTTCCTCGCTCACTGCGTTTAGCGGGACTTCTCGCCGTTTCGAATTTAAGGGGGAAAACGGCGGGCGTCGGCTCTTTGATGACTATGCGCATCACCCCACTGAGGTCGCAGCAGCCATCAACCAGGCCCGCAGTGCAGCTGGGAATGGAGACGTAAGCGTTGTCTTCCAGCCTCACCTGTATTCGCGGACTCAGGCTTTCGCTGAGCGGTTTGCCGATGCGCTTTCTCATGCTGATCATGTCTATGTCTGTGATATCTACGGCGCACGTGAAGACCCCGTTCCGGGAGTTGACTCGACTCTGATCACCTCGCATCTGCCAAAAGCGCGCTATGTCCCTGACATGCATGAGGCCGCTCGTCTTGCTGCTCGCGAGCTCAGCGAAGGCGGGATTCTCCTGACCATGGGAGCAGGATCAATTACCCAATGCGATCGCGACGTGCTCGATGAGTGGGAACGCGAGGGTGCTGGGAGCGCTCAGTGAAACAACCCCCTCGTCCTCGTCGCAGCCGAGCTCTTCCTCCTCAAGAACCGGCGAGCGTCCCTGAATCCGCACCCGAAGACGACCGCCGAGGTGCAGCTGAGGTGGTTGAGGCCCCGCAGGCCTCGGCGGAGGATGAATCGCGCGTTGCTTCGGCCTCGATACAGGGAGAAGAAAGTGGAAATGCGCGCGAGGCTCGCTTTTCAGCGGGTGCACGTGCCGCGCGGATCCGCCGGGGGAGCGAAGCAGGTGATGAGCGTGCCGCGAGACGTGAACGCAATCGCGAGTTGCGTCGTTCGCGACGCGAAGCAGCAACTCGCCCATCCAGTGGGGAGATTCTTCGCCGCCCTATCGGCCAGTCGGATGCGGCGACAGTTTTAGGCTCGAGTGAAGAGAGCGCAGCGGCAGATCTCAATGAGCGTCGAAAAGAACGCCAGTCGGCGCAGCGGCGACTAGTGCTCACTCGGATTGCGACGGTATCTGCGGCGTGTGTCGTGGCTATTGCACTCGTGTGGGGGATCTTCTTCTCTCCGCTATTTGCGCTGGACATGTCCAAGGTGTCGATCGAAGGCTTGGGAGACGATAGCGCCACAACCTCTGAGGTACAAGCTGCGATTCAGCCTTTTGCTTCTACTCCGCTTCCGCGCCTATCGACCTCAAAAGTGAGCGCTGCTGTTGGTGAAGTGCGCTTGGTTCGCGAGGCTCAGGTTGAGCGCACGTGGCCACGAGGCCTAAGGGTTACTGTACGCCCGCGTCAGGCGGTTCTTGCAGTAAAAGAGGGGGCTGCTTGGTCCTTGGTGGACGATCAGGGCGTGAGTTTGTCCTCCTCTCCTTCCCTTCCCGAAGGAATGGCACCGACAACTCTGCCTGATGGAGACGAGCGTTCGCGCGCTGCCGGTGAGGTTGCTGCAATTTGGGCGGCAATGGGAGACGAATTGCGTTCTCAAATCACGATGATCACTCATGACGGTCAGACCGTATCGATGACCTTATCGAACTCGCGGACACTGAATTGGGGAGTCGCTAGCGAAAATGATCTGAAAGCGAAAGTGGCTCAGGTTTTGATCTCGCAGCGTCAGGCGCACACCTACGACGTGTCTTCTCCCGTGCATCCTGTCACTTCTTAGTACGAGAAGCGACACGCCCATGAATGACCTTGAAGAAGAGGTGTCCTACCCCTACCGTCTTTTCGTCTAAAAGCAGGTCAAACATCAACCTTCCACTTGAGGTTTAAGGTTGGTGCGCAGAAAGAGGGCAGGGTTATGGTCGCACCGCAGAATCATCTGGCGGTTATTAAGGTCGTCGGAGTCGGTGGCGGCGGTGTGAACGCCGTCAATCGAATGATTGAAGTGGGCTTGAAGGGCGTCGAATTTATCGCCGTGAACACGGACGCGCAGGCTCTGCTCATGTCCGACGCAGAAACCAAGCTTGATATCGGTCGCGATCTCACGCACGGCCTCGGCGCTGGCGCAGATCCCGCGGTCGGTCGCCAGGCCGCCGAAGACCACATTGACGAAATCACCGAAGCCCTCGAAGGTGCAGATATGGTCTTCGTGACCGCTGGTGAAGGTGGCGGCACCGGTACTGGCGCTGCCCCCGTCGTTGCAAAGATTGCGCGCACTGCCGGTGCACTGACCGTCGGCGTTGTGACTCGTCCCTTCTCCTTCGAAGGAAACCGCCGCGCATCTCAGGCGGATGCAGGTGTGGAAAAGCTGCGCGAAGAAGTTGATACCCTCATCGTCATCCCCAACGATCGTCTTCTGCAGATTTCTGATGCGAATATTTCGGTTCTCGAAGCTTTTCGCGCCGCTGACCAGGTCCTCCTTTCAGGCGTCCAGGGCATCACCGAACTGATCACGACTCCGGGCTTGATCAATGTTGACTTCAATGACGTTAAGTCCGTGATGAAGGACGCTGGTTCTGCTCTCATGGGTATCGGTTCTGCAACCGGCGAAGATCGCGCTCTGCGTGCGGTCGAATCGGCAATTTCTTCGCCCCTTCTCGAGGCCTCCATCGATGGCGCCCACGGCGTCCTCATGTTCTTCCAGGGTGGTTCCGACCTTGGCCTGCAGGAGATCTACCAGTCTTCGCTCCTTGTTCGCGAGGCTGCGCACCCCGAGGCGAATATCATCTTCGGTTCGGTTATCGACGATTCACTGGGCGACGAGATTCGTGTGACAGTTATCGCTGCGGGATTTGATGAGGTTGCAACGCAGGCAGGCCCGGTCAGCGAGCCCGTCATTGCGCCTCGCCCTGTCCAGGCTCGCCCGGAAAAGAGCGAACAGCAGCCGGCACCGCAGCGCCGCCTCGGTGAGGTTGCCTCAACTCATACCGCTGCACACCGCGCGGATCCGGAACTGCCAACTCGCACCAACCAGATTCCGATCGCGCGTCCTACCGAAGAAGATGGATCGAAGGAAGTTCCTTCTTCCCTCGAAGTTCCTCGCGTCTTCGAAGAGGAACAGCATTCGGATGTCTTGGATATTCCGGACTTCCTGCGCTGATGAAGCATACTGACCTGCCCGGTGCCCGCGTCTTCTTCACTGAAGTTGGCGCGGGCGCCGACCCGTATCGGGACAACTATGGCGCGCATGTTCCTGATGACCCTCGACTTGTTGAAGAGCGGCGTTTCGGACTTTTTACGCAGATCGGAGCGCCAATCGTCTGGATGAACCAGACTCACTCGGCCACTGTTGAGCTTCTTGATCCCGCAAAGATCTCTTGTTATGACTCTGGGCGTATAGGGGAGTGGGGCCCCATTGAATCTGACGGAATCGTCGTCGATTCTCGCCAATGGGAAGCCCCTCCAGCTCTTGCGGTAATGACTGCGGACTGTATGCCGGTGTTGTTAAGTTCGCGCCAGGGAGTTATTGGCGCGGTTCACGCTGGTCGGGTCGGTTTCCTTCATGGAATCTTGTCCCATGCCCTTGATGCTTTTCATTGCCGAGGCGTAGGAAATGAAGAAATCTCTATGCTTATCGGTCCGTGCATCTGCGGTAAGTGTTATGAAGTTTCTGCGCAGATGAGAGACGAGAGCGCTGCCAGTTGCTCGGCCATTGCCTCGCAAACATCGTGGGGGACCGAGGCCTTAGATTTGCCGGGCGCTGCCTTGCAGTGGGCACGTGAACGTGGGGTGAGTGCTTCTTGGGTGGGTGAGTGTACCCTTGAGAACCCGGCTTACCATTCCTACCGCCGGTCCCCTGAATGTGGGCGTTTTGCGTCGGTAATTGCGACATGCCGACATTCTTAAGCTGAAGCGATGCTCTGGGGCATTACCTTGTGCACAGGTCCCATTTTTTCAAGGAGAGCACGATGACAGGCTTCGGAGCGAAAGCACGCCAATTCATGGGTTGGTACACCCCGGAAGAGGTCGATGAGAGCACTTTGGACTTCCTTCCCGAAGAGTTTGAGGAGACAGAGGTGACTCACATTACGCCCACTCCCGCGTCGAATGTCACTCCGATCCACCGCGAGGAGCGTCGCAGCTCTCAGCAGGCTGATCTTTCTCGGATTGTGACAGTTCGCCCACTGAATTACAACGATGCTCCCGCAATTGCTGAACCCTACCGTGACGGTATTCCGGTGATTATGAACCTCTCGGAAGTTTCCGATAAGGATGCACAACGCTTCATTGATTTCGCTGTTGGTCTGACCTACGGACTCCAGGGTGTTTTTGAGCGCGTGACCGATCGTGTCTTCCTCCTGTCGCCCCACAGTGTTGAAGTTACAGGCGACGTCACCGGCTCCAATCGTTCGGCCACCGCACTCTTCGGGCGCTGACAATGGTGTTCCTGTGGTTGGGAGGAGCGATTGCTCTTCTTGCCGGTCTTTACATGCTCGTACTGATCGTACGCATGATTTTTGACTGGATCCGCCTCCTGTCGCCGTTATGGCGGCCACGGGGAATCATTCTGTTAATCGCAAATGTGATCTACTTTCTCACAGACCCTCCGCTAAAATTTCTGCGCAAGATCATTCCACCTGTTCGTTTGGGAGGAAACGTCGCTATCGACACGGCCTTCCCGATCGTCTTCTTGGCGACGATCCTGTGTGAAAACCTTGGTGTTTTCATTCGCAGCTTCGGTGTTTGATCTGTGCAACTGACGCGCGCTCTCGATCCCATCGCGCTTGCGTGTCACCCGAGTAATAAGTGAAATATGGGGAAATTGGTGTTATTGTGACGCTAGTTCCGCTATTATTCCAGTGTGTAGTTCGGGTCATCCTCATCGGTGATCCGGTGGTGTGAGTGCACTTGCACCACGTAACAAGTACCGAGAGGTAAACAAATGGCTCTGCTCACAACCGAAGATGTTTTGAACAAAACCTTCAACATCGTTAAGTTCCGTGAAGGATACGACCAGGTCGAGGTCGATGATTTCCTTGATGAAGTTGTCTCCACGATCTACACCCTCCAGGCTGAGAATCAGAACCTGCGCGAAGAGCTCGAAGCAGCTGAGCGCCGCGTAGCCGAGCTGTCGAACGGCCAAGCCACCACCTTCGCGGCACCCGAAGAACCCGAACCTGTCGTCGAAGAGGCACCTGCTCCTGCAGCTTCTGTCACCGAGACTGTTGTTGCCGCTCCTGTCGCCCCCGCGACCCCGGAGAGCGCAGAGTCTGCGACTTCGATGCTCGCTTTGGCTCAGCGCGTTCACGACGAATACGTGCGCGACGGTCGCGAAGAGTCCGACCGAATTATTGCTGATGCCAACGCTAAGCGCGATGAGATCATCGCCGATGCTCAGAACCAGCATCAGAACATCCTTTCTCAGCTGGATCAGGAGCGCTCGCTGCTCGAAGGAAAGATCAACGAGCTTCGTTCCTTCGAAGCCGAATACCGTGCGAACCTGCGTGAGCACCTCGAGGGCCTGCTTAAGGAAGTAAACGCCGGTACGCAGAACTGATTGTCTTTTAGACGTCCGTTATCTTCTCTATGACGGTGGCGCCTGAGCGGCGTCACCGTCATAATCTTTATGTGAAGAAAAATAATCGCGCGATACTCATCTGGGCATACGTCATTGCAATCCTTGCGATCGCACTTGATCAAGCCTCGAAGTTTTGGGCACTGAAGAATCTGGGAGACGGCACTGTTCGTCCTCTTCTTGGATCTTTTCTCCGCCTTGAACTGACCGCCAACCCGGGCGCTGCGTTTTCGTTGGGATCTCATACGACGATCATCTTCACATGCATTGCCTGCGTCGTTGTTACTGCAATCATCATGTATCTTCCCCGCGTTCGCTCGCGTTTCCTGGCCTTTGGTTGCGCTCTTCTTCTGGGCGGCGCAGCGGGTAACCTTATCGACCGATTTATCCAAAACCCAGGCTGGGGTAACGGACACGTTGTTGATTTCATTGGTTACGGGAACTGGTTCATTGGAAACGTTGCCGATATCTGGATCGTCTGTGCTGTCATCCTTCTCTTTATCGGTAGCTTTATCGGCCCCAAACGTGCCGCTCACTGATCATGCCTGAAACTCGCCTCATGCCTGTTCCTGACGCTCTCGTGGGAGAGCGTATCGATGCAGCTCTTTCTCGAATTCTTGGATTTTCACGCTCGCGATGCAGTGACCTGATCCTTGAAGGTCATATTCGAGTCAATGGGAATCCAGCCTCGAAGTCGCTCAAGCTCGGCGAAAGTGACCTCCTCGAAATCACTATCCCAGATCCGGAAGTTCCCGTGACTCCCGTTGTCGGCATGGATATTCTCTACGACGATGACGATATCGTTGTCGTGAATAAACCTGTTGGGGTCGCCGCTCATTCTGGCCCCGGCTGGACGGGACCGACGGTTGTTGGCAATCTTGCAGCAGCTGGGTATCGCATTACGACACATGGCCCGGTTGAACGTCAGGGAATCGTTCACCGCCTCGATGTGGGAACCTCGGGTGCGATGATGGTTGCCAAATCAGAGCTCGCTTACTCGGTCATGAAGCGCGCATTCAAAGAGCGCACAGTCCGTAAGATCTACCACGCGGTCGTTGCAGGACATCCCGATCCGGCCTCGGGAACGATCGATGCCCCCATTGGTCGTCATCCTTCGCGTGAGTGGCGGATGGCCGTGATCGACGGGGGAAAACACGCAGTTACGCACTATGACACCCTCGAGTTGATGGCGGGGGCGGCCTTGTTGGAAGTTCACCTAGAGACCGGGCGTACACATCAGATTCGCGTTCACATGGCGGCTGTCGGGCATCCCTGCGTCGGAGATGTATTTTATGGGGCGGATCCGACGAAAGCGGAGGAACTTGGCTTGGAGCGCCAATGGCTTCATGCCGTTGAACTTGGCTTCACCCATCCGCGCACTCAACTTCCTGTATCGGTCCGCGCGCCCTACCCGGAGGATCTCCAAAGCGCTCTTGAGATTTTGCGCGAAGCTTAAGGCTTGATCTTTCGATTCAATCAGTACGCCTTGAAGAGAAACACTAGACTGGAAGCATGGCACCTGTGGACTCCTTCGTGCATCTGCACAATCACTCGGAATACTCGATGCTCGATGGGGCTGCACGAATCAAGCCGATGGTGGCAGAGGCCCAACGTCTGGGGCAGCCCGCAATTGGTTTGACCGACCACGGATACCTTTTTGGTGCCTATGAGTTCTACGATGCAGCAACGAAAGCCGGTATTAAGCCCATCATCGGACTCGAAGCCTATGTGACCCCCGGGACTTCTCGTTTTGATCGCCAAAAGGTCACCTGGGGTGAGCCTTGGCAGCGCTCCGACGACGTTTCGGCCTCGGGTTCTTACAATCACCTCACATTGATCGCCTACTCAACCGAGGGAATGCACAACCTGTTCCGCTTGGGATCCTACGCCTCGGTAGACGGACAATTCGGTAAATGGCCGCGCGCAGATAAAGAACTCCTCGAGCGCTTCCACAAAGGATTGATCGTATTCACCGGGTGCCCCTCAGGAGCGGTACAGACCCGCATGCGTTTGGGGCAGTGGGACGAGGCCGTGGCGGAGGCTGCGGAATTACGCGATATTTTCGGGCCCGAAAACTTCTATGTCGAAGTGATGGATCACGGGATTGAGTTTGAGCGTCGTACCCAAAAGCAGCTCCTGGAACTAGCCAAGCTCATGGATGCCCCGCTGGTAGCGACCAACGATGCGCACTACGTGAAGAAAGAAGATCGCGGGATCCAAGACGCACTCTTGTGTATTAACTCGGGATCGCGAATTTCTGATCCTGATCGCTTCAAATTTGACGGCGACGGCTACTACATTCGTCCCTCCGAAGAAATGCGCTCAATCTGGAAAGAGCTGCCCCAAGCGTGCGACTCGACGCTTGAGATTGCCGAAAGATGCGAGGTGCACTTCCACACCACTGCGGAAGGCGCCTCGTATATGCCCGACTTCCCGGTGCCCGAAGGGGAAGATAAGACCTCGTGGTTCATCAAGGAAGTTGAAAAGGGTCTTCAGGAGCGATTCCCGAAGGGCATTCCAGACGCTGTGCGTAAGCAAGCAGAATACGAGGAAGACGTCATCATCAAGATGGGTTTTCCCGGTTACTTCCTGACGGTTGCGGACTACATCAACTGGGCGAAGAGCCAAGGAATCCGTGTGGGACCGGGCCGTGGTTCCGGTGCTGGATCCATGGTCGCCTACGCGATGAAGATTACCGAGCTTAACCCGCTCAACCACGGGCTGATCTTCGAACGCTTCTTAAACCCCGAACGTATTTCGATGCCCGACTTCGACGTTGACTTTGACGAACGTCGTCGCGATGAAGTCATCGAGTACGTCAAGCAAAAGTACGGTGAAGATCGTATTTCTCAGGTTGTTACCTACGGTCGAATCAAGACAAAGCAGGCTTTGAAGGACTCCGCGCGTATTTTGGGGCGCGACTTCAAAGTGGGGGAGCAGTTGACGAAGGCCCTGCCGCCATCGGTTATGGGCAAAGACATTTCTGTCGCGGGTATCTTCGACGAGAATGACAAGCGCTACGCCGAGGCGGCGGAGTTCCGCAAGTATTACGAAGAGAATCCGGACATTCACGAGGTCGTCCAATATGCTCTGGGCCTTGAAGGGCTGACGCGTCAGTGGGGTGTACACGCCTGTGCAGTGATTATGTCTTCGCATACGCTGACGGACATCATCCCGATCATGAAGCGTCCGCAAGACGGGGCAATCATTACGCAGTTTGACTATCCGACCTGTGAGGGATTGGGTTTGCTCAAGATGGACTTCTTGGGTCTGAGAAACCTCACCGTCATCTCAGATGCTTTGGAGAACATCAAGCTCAACGGGAAAGAAGATCCAGATCTAGACCATGTGGCGCTGGATGACCCGGCAACCTACGAGCTTTTGGGGCGCGGAGACACTCTGGGTGTCTTCCAGCTTGATGGTGGTGGTATGCGCGATCTTCTCAAGCTTATGAAACCCGACAACTTCGAAGATATCTCGGCTGTGGGCGCGCTGTATCGCCCAGGGCCCATGGGCGCAAATTCCCACACGAACTACGCGCTGCGTAAGAACGGGCGTCAAGAGATCACTCCTATTCACCCTGAGCTTGCGGAGCCACTCGAAGACATTCTTGGAACGACTTTCGGTCTGATCGTCTACCAGGAACAGGTGATGCAAATCGCCCAGAAGCTAGCAGGCTACTCCCTAGGCCAAGCAGATATTTTGCGTAAGGCCATGGGTAAGAAGAAGAAGGAAGTTCTGGACCAGCAGTTCAAGGGCTTCCGTCAGGGCATGATCGATAACGGATACTCCGAGGAATCGATTCAGGCTCTGTGGGACGTCGTCGTTCCCTTCTCTGCCTACGCTTTTAACAAGGCGCACTCTGCGGCCTACGGTTTGGTGTCCTACTGGACTGCTTACCTGAAAGCAAATTACCCGACCGAATACATGGCAGCCCTGCTGACCTCAACGAAGGACAACAAGGATCGCCGTGCTCTCTATTTGGCGGAATGTCGTCACATGGGCATTACGGTTCTTCCTCCGGATGTTAATCATTCGATGGGAACCTTCGCTCCTGATGGGCAGGATATTCGTTTCGGCTTGAACGCAATTCAAAACGTTGGAACCAACGTCGTTGACGCCATCGTGGAGACTCGAAGGGAAAAAGGAAAGTTCACCAACTTCCAAGATTTCCTCGACAAAGTTCCCCAGGTTGTGTGCAACAAGCGCACCATTCAGTCCTTGATTCGCGCGGGAGCTTTCGATTCGCTTGGCTACACCCGCCGTTCGCTTCTTGCCCGCTGTGACGAGGCCGTGGACGCAGTGATCGACCTGAAGCGTAACGAGGCAATTGGGCAGTTTGATCTTTTCGGCGGCATGGGGATGGGAGATGAGCCCGGCTCTTCACTGGCCATCGAAATCCCGAATTTGCCTGAATTCGACCGTCGTCAAAAGCTCGCCGAAGAACGTGAGATGCTGGGTCTGTACGTTTCGGACCATCCTCTGCGCGGCCTCGAAGGTGCGCTGGACAGACACCAAGACGTCGAAATTGCGCAGATCGTTGGCGGGGAAGAGTCCATGGTTGATCGAAGCGTGAAGATCGCGGGATTGGTTTCCGCGGTCCAAACGAAGGTCACGAAACAGGGCAATCCTTGGGCAATCGCAACGATTGAAGACCTGAGCGGTTCAGTGGAAGTGCTCTTCTTCCCCCGTGCCTATGAGACTGTCCAGACTTTCCTTGCCCCCGACTTAGTTGTTCAGATTGAAGGCCGCGTGAATACGCGTGACGAACAGGTATCGATCTACGGGCAGTCCATGAACATTCTGGAATTGCGCGAGGACGGTAATGTTCCCCTCGATCTGGAATTGGCGGCATCGCGCTGCACGCCCGAGCTTTTGCGTGAACTCAAGGAGGTCTTAGAGACTTTCCCTGGGTCGTCACCCGTGCGACTACATCTGCGTGAACCCGGACGTGTCACCATCGTCGAGCTTGATTCTTCACTTCGAGTGACACAATCGGGCCCCTTCTTCAGCCACGTAAAGGCGGTCGTCGGGGCAGATGGTGTGCTGACCTCGCACTGATCGCGCGAAACCCGGGAGGAAACGCAGCCAGTGGGGGAGTGCGCTATCTCCGCGTGGTGGCCGGTGGCCTCGTCGCTTAATCGACGACGCTAACGCGCGCCGCGTAGGTCCCCATGGCAGTGTGAAGCTCGACGAGCTCACCATCCTCGAGGGCATGTCCGCGCCGGGTCTCTACCTCGCCATTGACGCAAACGTCGCCACTTTGGATGAGTTCGCGTGCCTCGGCTCCGTCTTCAACAAGGCCGGAAAGTTTAAGGAACTGTCCAAGGCGGATAGCCCCGCGAACCTCGATTGTGGGGACCGATGACATATGCACTCCTGCGCTTCCAAAGTCTTCTCTTTGCTTTGTATTATCACACGCGCCGCGCACGCGATACGATAGGCCAAGTAATCAACATGAAGTGGGAGGGCCCTGTGTCTGAAGACCAGAATCGGGATCTCGATGCGCAGTTTCGCGATCTTGTCGCAGGCATGGAAACCGATGTGGATGCGGGCGGTGTGCCGGAAGAAGCGGCGGATAGCCAGAGCTCGGCCAGTGACGACCTTGACACTCCCGTTGATGAGTCTCTTCACCTTGAGGGGGGAAAGCTCTCCGTCGCATTGATCCTCGCGCCGATTCCTTCCGCCGAGGCCTTGCACTCCCTTCTTGCTCTTTCAGGAATCCACGAGGCCGTGGTTCGTCTGAAGCCGTGGACGGGGGTTTGGCTTCGCGTGCAGACCCAGACGACGCAAGAAGACGAACTGAACGTCCTGCTCACCGGGCGTCGAACGATGCCTGCAGAGGTCGACAAGGTTGCTTCTGTAATCTCTCGACTTTCAAAGTACGGAGCAGTTGCGATCATGTCCTGGCTCGTAGAGGGCGATGGAATCGAACCGGGAGTCTCGGGGCAGATTACCGCTCAACGCTACGTCAATGGCCATAGCGAAGACGATATTCCAGCGGGGCTCCTGCTTGGAGCAATGCCTCAGGCAACCGAGGATTTACTTCTTGGGCGTACGGTTCCTGCAGACTATCCCGATTCGATTCAAGCCGACGGTAAAGGTGGCAAACGAGGCCGTTTCATGTGGTTCAGGAAGCGTTGATGGTCAATATCGGAGAAGCGCAGAAGAACCGTTTGGCTCAGCGCTTAGCGATGGCTTCTCACAATCGTGAAGATTCCGGTCAGCTCTTGGAATCAACTGCACGGGCTCTTCAAAGTGGTGAGGACGGCAGTGCGTCTCAGCTTGAGGCACTGGTTCATGCGTGCGAAAACGAAAGGGTGATTGTCCCGATCCGTGTTGAAGAAGATCCCCGGGTCACGGGAATTCACGCGGGGGAAGTCGGGCATGATCCCGTCGGCTTTATTCGCGTTGAAACGGTAGCGGGGCCGGCGATTGCTGCCTTCACCTCGGCGCAGTCACTGCGTGCGTATGACCCGAATGCTCGTCCCATGGCCCTGAGCTTTCGTCGCCTTGCATTAGCTGCATTAGTTGAGAGCGCAGGCAAGGTTATCGTGGATCCGAGCAGCCGCGATATTCTCATCCCACGCAGCGCGACGAGCGCGCTTGCTCAGGGCGATCACTGGCTCCCAGCGTGGAAAGATCAGGAACTACGGGACCTCCTCGCCCGGCAGGCAAAGGACGAATGTTCATCGATTATTGATGTGAGCGTCGAGTATGCGGGAATGGGCGTATGCCGGGTGAGCCTCGTCATTGATCCGCAAGGAGTAGAAGAAACGGATCGTGCGCAGTTGCGCGAAAGAGTCTTGCACGCGATTGACGTTCTGAATTTGAATAAGCGTCTGAGAGCCGTTGCTGATGACATTCAGTGGGTTCCGCGTTGGGGGACAATAGCCCGATAGGGGGATTGCAGGGCGAGCATGTGAGAGATATTCCATCGCTGTGGCCTGTGAAGGGGCTTCGCGTTGAATGGAATCTTTTGCTAAGCTTGTTTCGACCAATCGGGGATTTCGCCCCGATCGTGCAAGCGGAGTTTCTCCCACCTTGATTCCCGCCCGGGTTACCGGGTTGCCCACGTAGAGCCAGGGGATCGGGTTAAACGGTAGCATCCGGACGGATGTTGTTGCCGGGATAAGCCTTCGTGCGCACAGTGGCACGGAGGCATTTTTCGTGTCACGGATACGACTGTGGAAGGAGCCACTCATTAGCGAGCCTCGCATCAATGAGCGGATTCGAGTTCCCGAGGTACGTCTCGTGGGACCCGGAGGAGAACAGGTTGGTGTTGTCCGCGTGGAAGACGCACTGCGTCTTGCCGAAGAAGCGGGCCTCGACCTGGTTGAGGTTGCACCCGACGCTAAGCCGCCGGTTGCAAAACTCATGGACTACGGAAAGTACAAGTATGAAGCGGCCCAGAAGGCTCGCGATGCTCGCCGTAATCAGGCGAACACCCAGCTGAAGGAAATCCGTTTCCGACTGAAGATTGATGACCACGACTTCTCGGTGAAGAAGGGACACGTTGAGCGTTTCCTTTCCGCCGGTGACAAAGTCAAGGTCATGATTATGTTCCGCGGTCGTGAACAGTCACGACCTGAAGCGGGCGTCCGACTCCTGCAGCGTCTTGCTGAGGAAGTTGGAGAACTCGCCACCGTCGAATCGATGCCTCGCCAAGACGGCCGCAACATGACCATGGTTCTTGCGCCTACGAAGCGCAAGTCCGATGCGGTCAACGAGCAGCGCAAGCGTCGCGAAGCTGAACGTGAAGAACGTCGCGGTAAGCGCGCAGAACGCGCCAGTAAGGACCAAGCTCGTGTGGCCTCGCAAGAGGCAGATGCACAGAAGAAGTGAAGGTTGGGGTTAGACCCCGTCCGGAAGAAGAAGGATCAAAATAATGCCGAAGAATAAGACGCATTCCGGTGCAAAGAAGCGTTTCCGCTTGACCGGAAAGGGCAAGATCATGCGCGAGCAGGCTGGTGCGCGCCACCTCCTCGAGCACAAGTCCTCCCGCAAGACCCGTCGTCTGGCCACCGATCAGGTTCTGGCCACCGCCGATGTCAAGCGCGTCCGTTCCATGCTGGGCAAGTGACCCGCACCTTCGACAAGGAGATTTAGAAAATGGCACGTGTTAAGCGTTCTGTTAACGCCAAAAAGAAGCGTCGCACCGTACTTGACCAGGCATCCGGCTACCGTGGCCAGCGTTCGCGCATGTACCGCAAGGCCAAGGAACAGGTCACGCACTCATTCGTGTACTCGTACCGTGACCGCAAGGCCAAGAAGGGCGATTTCCGTCGCCTGTGGATTCAGCGCATCAACGCTGCTTCCCGCGCACAGGGTATGACCTACAACCGTTTCATCCAGGGCCTGAACCTGGCCGGTGTTGAGGTTGATCGCCGCATGCTCGCCGAACTGGCCGTCAACGACATTGCCACCTTCAATGCTCTCGTTGAGGTCGCCAAGAAGGCTCTGCCCGCCGACGTGAACGCCCCCAAGGCCTGAGCTTTTGGTGAATAACTTTTCCGAACGCCCGTCCATCCTCGATAATCCTCGCGCTGATCGCGTGAAGAAAGTCGCGGCTCTGGCCGGGCGTTCGGCGCGCTCAAAGCAAGGAAAGATCCTTGTTGAGGGACCCCAGGCTGTTCGTGAACTGATCCGACATCGTTCTTCTTTCGTTGAAGACGTGTATTACACGGCACTAGCCGCTCAGACGCACCCCGACGTTATTGAAGATGCTCGTCGAGCGTGTCGTTGGGTCCACGAGGTCACTGACGAAGTCTCTGAGGTACTGAGTCGTGATAGTCAGGGAATTTGTGCCGTTGCGCGTGCTGGTGCGATCCAGAGTGAACTCCCTGAAATCCATGCAGGAGACTGCGTTGTTGTTCTTGCTCAGGGCAGGGACCCCGGCAATGCGGGAACGATCATGCGCACAGCCGACGCGATGGGCGCACGTGCAATCATCGCCGTGAAGGGGAGCGTCGAGGCATCGAGCCCCAAGGTGATCCGTTCCTCTGCCGGCTCCGTTTTTCATCTTCCCATTGTTCCCCTTTCTTCCTTTGACGAGGCCTGTCAGCTCCTTCGCGATCAGCATTGCGTAATCCTGGGGACCTCTGGTGCGCAAGGCGCCTACAGTTTGAGTGAATTGATGTCTCAGGCAGCTCTTGAAGGGCGCGGCTGGCTTGTCCAATCACATGCATGGGTCTTTGGAAATGAAGCTCAGGGAATGAGCGATGAAGAGATGGCCGCATGTGATGCTCTGGTGATGATTCCGATGAGCGGCCAGGCAGAGTCCCTCAATGTTGCAAGCGCCGCTGCTATGTGCCTCTTTGCCTCGCAGAACGCGCGCGTGGGGGAGTAGGAGTTCTTCAGTACTACCTCGATAAAAAAGCCCGGCGCATCGGTTGCTCAATAGGCAACTGACGCACCGGGCAATTGTGTTTGAGGCTTACTTCACCTTCTTGATGCGCATGATGAGCCATGCGGCAATCAGCACGATAATGATTGCAACAACAAATACGATCGTGTAGGCCGAACTCGGCGTTGTCGATGAATGGGTCACGTTCTTGACAATCACAACGATTGCAGAGGTCATCAAAGAACCAACTACCATCGATAGTGTGTTCGCCAGGTTCAAGATTCCCAGGTCTTTCCCGGCCTCGTCGGGGTTGGGGAGGACCGAAACATTGAGCGCCTGATCGATTGCGTTGTACACGCCGTACCCAAGGCCGGCGATTCCCGCAAAGAGGTACATACCTAGCGAAGAGTGGAAGATCAGCGGCATTGCGGAGCCAATCGCAAACATGACGCTGGCCAGGGCAACCGGGAGCTTGCGGCGACCGATGAAATCGGTGATCGGTCCAGCGCCCAGTGCAGCAAGCAGTGAGACGGCCAGAGTAATGACTGCCATCGAGGCGATGAGCTCCGCTGCTAGCGTGGTTGCATTGGCATTACCTGCGAAGATGTAGTCCTGAGCGATGTAGAGCAGATAGGTGTTGATCATCCAGTAGCCGCCCATCATCAAGGTGCGGCCAACAAGTGCGTAGTAGAAATCAGGTGCATTCTTCGGCGGGCGGAAGGATTCAAGGATGCGCTTTGCTGAGAAGCTCTCATCAGATTCACCCCGATTGTCCCCTTCGCGTGGCCAGATGATCACGGTGATGATACCGATAGAGGCAAAGACTGCGGCGCCCAGGAGCCAGCCGTGAGTCAGTCCATTGTCCGTCTTGAGAAGGCGGGCTCCAACCAGATTGCCGATGGTTTGGCCTGCCGCGATTCCTGCCCCATAGAAGCCCGAAACCGTTCCGCGGACCTCGTCGGGAATGCGGTCAGACATTGTTGCCACAAAGGGCGCAAGCATGACGTTGTATCCCAGCTGGGCTGTGCACCACAGCAAGAGGATCATCGGGAATGAATTTTGGTTCAGTGCAAGCAGTGCCATCGCGCCACCAGCAATGAGCCCACCGATGATGATCCAGGGAGTGCGCTTGCCGAAACGCGAACGCGTCAGGTCGGAGAAAGTTCCGAAAATAACGTTTGCAAGAAGCGCTACTACCGAACCAACCGCGTTGATGGTGCCCAGCATTGATTCTTTTCCGGACGCGTTAATGTTTTCAAGCACTGCCGGCAAAATGACGGAGGTCAAAGCGACCCAGGGGATTGCGCAGGCGACCGCGCTGACGGTGAAACCGACGCTGAGGCGGATGAGGTTGATTCGCGTTTCTCTTGGCTGTCTAGAAACCTTGTTCATCTTGGCTCCTTATGGTTAGTCAGACGTGTGCAACTGGTGGCTGGGCAAGAAGGTCGTCTGTCGTGTGCTCGCCCTGAGCATCGGTCCATGACAGTGAAGCGATAGAACCGGTTTCAGACGGGGCAGCCGGATTGAAGGTGAGTCGCGCGTTCGTGCCTGCTCCTTCCCATGCCAGCGTCAGCACTTCGCCATCTCGTTGGTAGGAGAAGGTTCCGTCAAAGGCCGGAAGAGTGTTCCGGAACGCGCACAGAGTGTTGAGCGCCTGAACGACTGGGCGCTTGAGGTTTTCTTCAACCTCTTCAGCGGTGTAGTAGTGACGGTTGATGTCACGCCCGACATTGGTGCGCTTGAGCAGTTCCATGTCATTGGCGCCGGCCATTGCACCCACGTAGTAGACCTGGGGGATCCCGGGGAGGAAGAACTGAACCGCACGAGTTGCCAGGTAATGCTGGTCATTGCAAGCCAATGCCGAGTAGTAGGTCGAGTTGACCTGGTACAGATCCAGGTTCGAGGCCGCGGCACCGGTAGCTTCGCGCGATTCCCCGTGGGTATTTGCGTGGATTGTTTCGACGAGGCGGTCAACATCGGGATCGGGAACCAGGCCCTTGAGGGAGCGATCCAGCTGGTCTGAACCAATATCGATGACGCCGATTCCATCGTGAGTATCCAAAACGGTCACGGCATTGTTGGGACGTACGTTGATCCAGTGCTCAAGAGCATCGACGCTGCCCGAGAAAATTGAGTGGAGCAAGAGAGGGGGGAGAGCGAAGTCATAGACACGGTCGACCTTGCTGGCAATGTCGATCTGCTTCTTGTAGTAGGAATGGACTTCGATAAGCGTTTCGAGGCCCCTCTTTGCGCCCTCTTCCTTGATTCGTTCGATCAGTCTGAAGGTCTTAGGAATCATGAAGCAGGATGTACGAGCTTCCTTTGCTCCGTATCCGACAGCATCGAGGCGGATTGAGGAAACATGGCTTGCACCGAGCTGATCGAGGATTGACATCAGGTATCCCCAGCCCTGGTCAGAATCGGTATCGATGTCAACCTGCTGTGGAGTGAAAGTCGTCCAGACGAGTCGTGTCTTGTTGCCCCATGTGTAGTGGGTGAGGGGAAGACCTGGGCGAGGGCGGTAGATGCCAGCGAGTTCTTCTTCGGTCACTCCTTCGGGGAAGACGCTGGACAAGGTCAGGAACATTGGAGCGAAGGGGCTGTCTTCGCCATTCTTCATGACATCTTGGAACTGCTCTGATTCCCAGGAAACATGATTGACGATGGTGTCAACCATGATTTCGTGGCTCTTTGACAGTTCTGCAACGTCATCCCAAGATCCGAGCCTCGGATCAACCTTGGTGTGATCGACGGGGTCGAATCCTGCATCGGCGCCATCGAAGGGAGTGAAGAAGGGAAGAATATGAACGCCTTCGTACACACCCAAGAAATGCCGACGCAGTGTTTCCGTCAGTGAAGAAATCGTGTCGCCACCGAAACGGTCCGCGTAGGTGATGAGCTGAACCTTATTTTGCATGGTTTCCCCTATTCTGGTGGTGTGCCTTCAGTGCACATGCCCCCTCAAAATGGTGTTCCCAAACACATAACATCTGTGAACACTTTTAGAATAGCGGTTAGTTAACTAAATGCTTCGCGGAGTCCATGATCTGCAGCAAGCAAATAAATGTATATTCGCTGGAAAAGTTCTGGGAAGAGTGTCCCTTCATTCCTCAAACCCTATTTGAGCTGCAGTTTCAGGAAAATAAGTTGCTGAGGTTGCTTCTATGAGGGGTGGGACCAAAGGTGGAGTGCTTGCGGAGTGGTAAAGGAAAAGGCCGAACTCGCATCGCGAGTTCGGCCCCTCTGTGTCTGAATCAGGCAGCGCGAACGACTCGATCAGACTTCAGGCACTTGGTGCACACGTTCAGGCGCTTGGGCGTCCCATTGACCAGGGCGCGAACGCGCTGGATGTTCGGATTCCACCGGCGGTTGGTGCGAACGTGCGAGTGCGACACGCTCTTGCCGAAGCCGGGTCCCTTACCGCACACGTCACAAACGGCAGCCACGATGTTCTCCTCGGTTTTTCTTACACGATTAGTTGTCTTGATCATGAAGATCAAGAGACCATTGGTGACAGGTCACCGCAGGCAACTATGACACCTTATCTGATTTCGCCTCAAATAACCAAGTCCACGGGGGAAATATGCGTGTCAGGTGGCACACATGTGCGCGGGCGCGAAACAATGTCACTATCCCTTCAACCCACAGCAATAGGCTACAACACGTCGTTCAAAGGATAAGTGGTGTCTTTAGACTCTGGAGTGCTCGCTCGCAGCTTCCGCATTGCAGCAGACGAGATGACAAAGCTAGCGCCTTTTATCGATGACCTCGATGGTGTCGGTGGTGGCGATTGTGATACGGGAACAAACGTGCGAGTCACTTTCGAAGCCCTCGCCCATTCCCTCAATGGAATTCCCGAAGACGATGCTCTGTCTATCGGGCTGGACATCGCAATCCAAGCCGGAGTGCGTGCTTGTGTGGGGCACTGCGGAATATTGATCGTCTCGATTTTGCAGTCTTGGCGTGCGGCTCTTGAAGAGCAAGAACTCACCCCCATTCGCCTGCGACGCATGCTCGTCGCAACCGCATCTGCCTCGTCAACTATCAATGGCCATACAGCGGCCTTCGATGCGATGATCGCCGAAGCTTCCTCTGAACTCATGGGGCTCGGAGATACCCTGCCTGAGATCCCCGAAGAACTCTCCGCCTTCTGTGCCGCTGCACAATTCGGTCTGGTCGAGGCCACCAGCGCCTCGACGGGAACAATCGATGCAGGAGCCGCTGTCGTCGCGCTCATGCTCAGCGCACTTGACGCAGCATGCCGAGATGATCTTGGAATGCTCGAATCTCTCACGGCGATGCTTGCCGAGCTTGCCGAACGAACTGCGAGCCGTGTGCGTCCGAGCGCTCCTGCTCCTGATCGTGCATTCACCGTCGACCTGATTCTTCAAGGAACTCAAGACGATTGCGAGGCACACCGTCATCACCTTGATACCTTAAACGCCCGCTACTCGTGGATCGGCCAGTCTGACCTCTTCGGTCTGGGGGAGTGGCGCTTCCACATTGATACTGCGGCGCCCCTTTCCGTTCGCCCGCACCGGGGACGAACTCTGCGTTTCCACGTCGCCGATGCGCGACCCGACGAAACGATTGGTATCGACACTTTGGCCGACGGTGTCACGCACCGAGGGATCCGACTCTTGGAACGTCAACCGATTCGCCGAGTAGAACGCGCTGCAGTAGTGGCATGCACTCGCATCCCCGGAATGGTTGAAGACCTTGCGCTGTGTGGTGCTCATGTGTTCCTCAACCCCCAACTTGAAGATCTCGAAGCCTTGGTCCAACCCGCTCGCTGTGCCTCCACCGGTGTGGAATTGATCGTTCCTAGTGATCGTGACTGTCTTTCTCTGGCTCAGAAGATTAGTGCGTCTTACGAGCGCTTGGGCGCTGAACCGGAACTCAGCGTACTCATCGCCTCGTCACACAATGAATTGGAAGCGCTCGCGGTCAGTCGCGCTTGCGCACCCCTTTTCGTTCCCCAACCAGGGGGACGGCAAGTAGCTCCAAGGCTGCGCGCTCTTGTCGAAGAAAATGCACAAAGCGCATTGCTCGCCCAGCATTGCAGGCCGATCGAAGCGGATTGGCAAGTCGAGGACATCTCACGCGCTGTTCAAGAACTCATCTCCTACGCTCCTTCTCGGTGGGCTCTCCTAGCCGGTAGCGAAGACCCAGGCACTCTTATCGCCGTGCTGCGCCAGCTCTTGGACGGATTAAATCTGGAAGTGAGCGGCGCAGATCTTGAAGTTATCGACGCTTCTCCCCAGGGGCATTCTCTTGTGCAGGCCCTGTCGTGAATCCGCTTGATACCCCGCTTAACCTGCGCCTTCCTGCCAAACTCGCGAAGAAACTTGAGAAGGCGGGGATCAGTACTGTCGGAGACCTACTTCTTGAAGCGCCGAGGCGTTACTATCACTGGGGTGCGCTTACCCCCATGCATATTTTGCGCAGCGGTGAAGACGTTACGATCTTGGCGGAAGTCGTCAGCACTCGCTTGATTCCGAATCGCTCGCGGGCAGGAGTGCGCCTCGAAGTACTCCTGACGGACGGCGCAAGCCAGATGAGTGCGACCTTCTTTGCTGCAAATCCCTACAAGCTCAGTATCCATGAACGCCTACTTCAACCGGGAGAACACTTTCTCTTCGCCGGGAAGGTTGGATCATATCGCGGCAATCTGCAGCTGGTGCATCCCGAGTTTGAAGGAGTCGAAGATGATCAAGATGATCGTTCCCTTCGTGAGAGATCGCATCGTCCGATCCCCATTTATTCCTCTAAAGGTGGCGTCACATCGTGGGTGATCGCCCGAGCGATTGCTGTTCTTCTGGAATCGATTGATCTCGATTCGATCCCAGACCCTATTCCGGACAGTATCCGCACGCGCTACGATATCGATCCCCTTGGCCGTTCACTCGTCCTTCTTCACCAAGGAGCAAGTGACGAAGAAGTGGCACGAGCGAAGAAGAACTTGCGGTGGAGGGAAGCCTTCATCCTCCAGGCTTTCCTTGCACACAGACGTCTGGGCAACAATGCGATGCAGGCCTGCCTCTCGCCGCACTCGTCGCCTGAATTGACCGCTTTCTTGTCGTCTCTTCCCTTTACTCTGACCGATTCCCAAAAGAATGCGATTGAACAGATCAGTGCGGGACTGGCAGATTCTCACCCCATGCAGCGCCTTCTCGAAGGAGACGTCGGTTCAGGTAAAACCGTGGTCGCGCTGGCCGCACTTATCCAAGTCGTCGCCGCGGGGCATCAGGGTGCTCTCCTTGCTCCCACCGAAGTTTTAGCTAAGCAGCACGTGGATTCTTTGCGTGCCCTGCTTGCACCTCTTGAAAAAGCTGGTTTTCCAGTCGACCTGCGCCTTCTCACCTCCTCGACACCTGCTCCGGCTAGACGCGAAATTGAACGCTTACTCGCCTCGGGGGCTCCGGTCATTGTCGTAGGCACCCACGCCTTGCTTTTCGCTCGCAATCTCTTTGCGGACCTAGCCCTTGCAGTGATTGATGAACAGCACCGCTTCGGTGTGCGCCAACGCGATGCGCTTCGAGAGAGTCGAAATGATGGGCTCCTGGTCCATCAGCTGGTCATGACTGCTACTCCGATCCCAAGAAGCGTCGCCATGACGATTTTCGGCGATCTAGATGTCACCGTCATGAAGGGACTGCCCGAGGGACGTCAGCCCGTAGCTACCTACGTTGTTGACGCGGGAAATGAAACGTGGATGAGCCGAATGTGGCAGCGTGCTCGTGAGGAGATCGACGGAGGCGGACGCGTTTATATCGTCTGTCCCCGCATCGATGACTCTGATACGAGCGAGGCGCTGCTTGATTCTGAGTCTTCTGTTCCCCTTGCCTCGGTTTCCCAAACCCTGCACTCCCTCTCCAAGATCGAGGCCTTGCGCGGGATTGGTGCGGCAACTTTGACGGGGCGCGACAGTAGTGAGGACAAAGAAGCCATCATGAGTGCCTTCGCAAGTGGTGAACGACCGATTCTTGTGGCAACTACCGTCATTGAGGTCGGAGTCGACGTTCCCGAGGCGACCATGATGATCATCTTGGATGCGCAACAGTTTGGCCTTTCCCAGCTCCATCAATTGCGTGGGCGCGTTGGGCGCTCCTCTCGAGCAAGTGTGTGCATGGCAGTTCACCCCAGCGCGATCACCGATACTTCTGTCAAGCGCCTTGAGGCCTTCGCTTCGACGACAGACGGCTTTGTCCTTGCCGAGGCCGATCTTGCCCTGCGTAGGGAAGGGGATGTTTTGGGATCGGCTCAGTCTGGAAAATCTTCTCGCCTGCGTTTCTTAAGCGTCGTCCGCGATGGCGCGATTATTGAGGAGGCGCGTTCGTGTGCGCAGGAGCTACTTGCCGCTGATCCCGAGCTGAGTCAGCACGCCGTGCTGCGACAAGCTCTCAATGACGCTTCAAGCGAAGAGCTTGTGTGGATGGAGCGTAGCTAACGTAGGCTTAAACCATGACTCGAATTATTGCTGGCACATTGAAAGGACGAATTCTCCAGGTTCCTCCTTCAGGGACTCGGCCGACCTCCGAACGTGTGCGTGAGGCAATTTTTTCGCGTCTGGAACACATGGGTGTCATTGAAGATGCAAGGGTTCTTGATCTGTATGCAGGAAGCGGCGCTTTGGGGTTCGAGGCCATCTCTCGCGGAGCAGCGTCCCTAACCTTGGTGGACTCATCTGCGGGAGCGATTCGAACTTTGAAAAAGAACCTTCCGCTTGTGCCCGAAGCTCTGATCATTGGCGCAGATGCTCTTAGCGCGGTCTCCAATCGCCTGAGTAGTTCATTTGACCTGGTCTTTATTGATCCGCCCTATGACGAGGCAAGCAAGGACGTCACTGAACTTCTCAAAGCCCTGCTTCCCTTATGTTCTCCAGATGCCTCAATCGTTGTTGAACGATCGACGCGCTCTCCTGAAGTTGAGCTTCCAGAGGGATTGATGTGTGAAGATCGCAGAGACTGGGGAGAAACTCGAGTCTTTTTCCTTGCGCCTCCACTTGATGAACAGGACGACGAGAGCGAATGAAAGCCGTTATTCCAGGGAGTTTTGATCCTCTTACGCTGGGGCATCTCGACATCATTACACGCGCGTCGCGCATCGCAGATCGCTTGATCGTTGCCGTCGGGGTGAACCCGGCCAAGGCCTCGGCAAGTGATATGACATGTCGGCTTGAAAGCGCTAGAGCGGGGGTCGCTCACCTGCCCAATGTTGAGGTTCTCGCGATGCGCGGCTTGCTTGTCGATTTTTGCGCAGAAAATGATGTCGACGTGGTCGTGAAAGGGATTCGCACCAGCGCTGATATGGACTCTGAGATGGCTCAGGCTGTGACGAATAGAGAAATCGGTGGGGTAGAAACGCTGTGGATTCCTACTGATCCTCGCTTCCAACATGTCTCATCGTCATTAGTGCGTGAACTTTTTGGCTGGGGAATGGATGTTTCTCGGTATGTTCCTTCCTCAGTTTTGGCCCTGTGGGGAGAAAATAGAGCTGTAGTGTACGCGCACCGAGCAACAGGAGGACACAATGACTGAGACCCACGATGAGCAGGCGGATTCGGCGCAGCAGTGGGAGGACCAGACAGTCTACGGTCCCTCGACCGTCATTGCTGCCTTGGATCGAATCGAAGATCTCCTTGAAGCTGCGCGTGCAGTCCCGCTTTCGGCATCCGTCATGGTGAACCGAGCCGAACTCTTGGATCTTCTTGATCAGGCGCGTGAAGCTCTTCCCGATGATTTGAAGGCTGCGGATGCGGTTGTGGCCGATGCCGACGCTGTGCTGGTGCGTGCTGACTCAGCTGCGGAGACAACGATCGCCGAGGCGAACGCGCGTGCTCGTTCGACAATTGACGAGGCCCGTGAGAAGGCAGACCAGCTGGTTGCCGAGGCTGAAGAGCAAGCACAGCGTACCCGTGAAAAGGCCGAAGAAGAAGCAGCGCGAGTTCGCGCGCAGGCACAATCGGATGCAGAAAATACGCTGGCCGATGCAAATGCCCAAGCGGAGCGCTTGATCTCAAGCGAAAACATCAAGCAGATGGCCGAGGAACGTGCACGTGAGATCGTTTCGCAGGCCCGCGCTCAAGAAAAGCAGATGCGTACCGGTGCAGATGACTACGCCTCGGCTTCACTCAGTGAGTTGTCCTCACTGCTCCAAGAACTCCAACGCCGCACCGATGCCGGTCGGCGCGCCATTGCCGAGCGCAATGGTCGTGATTTGACGAATGTGACTTTAGAACATGAGTGAACGTCCTCTAGAAATTTCCCTTCGCGATCTTTCACGCTCGCCGGGGTCGATGCGCGACTATGAGCTGATGTGGGAAGTTCCCGAGGATCTAGGGACCCCCATCATGCGTGTCGCTCCGGGCAGCGAACTTCCTATCGATGTTGCAATCACCTCGGTTGATGACGGTGTTTTGGTGCGTGTACACGCAGACGTTGACCTTGAAGGTGAATGCGTACGTTGCCTTGACGAGGTGCATCGCCACCACAGTGTCGATATCGATGAGCTGTTCTTTGAACCCAAAGCTGCCCAGCGTCTTCTTAGGGAAAACGATGAAGAAGCCGATGACTTCCTGACGATCTCGGCAAAAGATACGATCGATATCGAGCCGATTGTGCGCGATGGGATCGTCACTTTGATGGAAGACCGGCCACTGTGCAAGCCCGATTGCCAGGGACTGTGTCCGGGCTGCGGAGAAAAATGGGAGGATCTGCCCGAAGAGCACGAGCACGTCGTGATTGATCTGCGCCTTGCAGGGCTCGCGGGGCTTTTTGATCAGCTCTCGCACCAGGATGAGAACTGATGGCTCGTCGATCGAAACTCCCAGTTCCTCCGCGCCCTCAAACCGATACCCTGCTTGAAGCATGGGGAACCCCGGTACGCCAAGATCTCTTGGACCTTGCGCTTATTCACCGCTCCTACGCAAACGAGGCAGGGGGCATCGCGCATAACGAGCGTTTGGAGTTCTTGGGAGACTCTGTCCTCTCCATCGTTATTGCTGATGAACTCTTCCATCGTCACCTTGACGTACCAGAATCTGAGCTGTCGCGGATGCGTGCCGCAACCGTTTCTCAGGAGCCTCTTGCGCAAGCTGCGAGGCACATCGAACTGGGGGAGTACATATATCTTGGCCGCGGGGAAAGTACACACGGAGGACGCGACAAGGACTCGATTCTTTCCGATACCTTTGAGGCGCTCGTTGGAGCAACCTATTTAAGTGTTGGTCTTGAAGGAGCCAGAGAGACGATTTTGCGTCACCTCGGTTTCCTTCTCGTGCATGCGGTCGAACGTGCTGCAGAGCAGGATTGGAAGACGACTCTTACCGAGTTTGCTTTCACCCACGGTATGGGGGCAGTGACCTACGAGGTGGAGGGCGAAGGCCCCGACCACCAGAGGGTGTTTACCGCGCATGCGCACGTCGCCTCGCGAACTGAGCAGGTTGGCCAGGGCGTCGGATCCTCAAAGAAACATGCTGAAAATGCTGCTGCTGCGGACGCTGTTGCCCGTCTGACCAGGCAGCGCCCGCGGAAGAAAACAGAAGGAGAAGCCCGTGGCTGAAACAGAAGAAGCATTTGAAACTCCCATCCGCGTCATGATCGTCGATGATCATGAGATCGTCCGCCGAGGTATCGCGGAAATCGTTGATCGCGCAGATGACCTTGAAGTTGTTGCAGAAGCTGGAACGGTCCAAGACGCTTTGCGTCGAGCACAATTGGTCAGTCCTGATGTCATCCTTGTCGATCTTCAACTCCCCGACGGGACCGGGATCGACATCATGGAATCCCTCGGACAGACAAACCCTGAGATTCGTCCGATCGTTCTGACTTCCTTTGATGATGACGAGGCCTTGGCTGAATCTCTTGCCAAGGGTGCACGTGCCTACGTCCTGAAGACCGTCCGAGGTGCAGAAATCACCGATGTGATTAAGGCCGTGGCACAGGGGCGGATTCTTCTCGATGAGCGTACGCTGACACGTCGGCGTGCAGATCACGACGATCCGACGGCTGATCTGACTCCTTCGGAACGCAAAGTTTTAGAACTGATCGGGGACGGACTGTCGAACCGAGAGATCGGCGCAAAGCTTGGCGTCGCTGAAAAGACCGTCAAGAACCACATCACGTCTTTGCTCTCGAAGATGGGGCTGCAACGCCGAACCCAAGTGGCAGCGTGGGTTGCCGGCCAGCGTGCCGCCGCTTGGCGTAACTGAAAGTCGTGTTTAGGATAGGGGGACGCGCCAGGTGATCCTGGTGCCTTTCCCCTCTAAACCTGTCCCCAAAGTGAATGTTCCACCGTTCAGGCGCGCGCGTTCTGCCATGTTTGCAAGCCCCGAATTTCGCGTGTGTTCGGGGTCGATTCCAACCCCGTCGTCTGCGATGGACACCGTGAGGCTACCTGAGTTCGTGTCTCCGTGAAGGTCAACACTGACGGCGCCAGCCGTTGCGTGAGCATGACGGGCAATGTTTGATAGTCCCTCTCGAACGACGGCGACCGCGTCATCACTTCGCGAGTCATCGACCCTGGAATCTACCAATTCCACGAGGCAGTCTTCGCTCTCTGCTTGCTCGTTGACGGCTTGACCATCAACGGATATCAGCAGAGAGGGCGCGAAACCCAAGAAAGAACGCGAGAGGGAGGACTCTCGACGAATACGCTCCACTAGCCCCACATTGGAATCTGGTTCACGCAGGTTGTGGACGATCGCGCGGATCTGGCGCACGGCCTCGTCAATGGAAGCTAGGGAGAGGTCAAGGGCGTGAATGACTTCGCTGACCTCAAGCTGCTCTTCGCTAACTTTTTGCTTAGTGGCGTCTAACTGCATTCCCGCAGCAAAGAGCTGTTGAATTGCGAAATCGTGAAGATCCCGACCGATACGGTCACGCTCATCCAAAAGCGAGGCGACGTCTTCCGCGTGACGCGCCGAAGCAAGTTCCAAAGCGAGAGCAGCTTGAGCAGCGAGGGACTCAGCGAGGTCAAGTTCGGAGTAGTCGAACTCTGGTTTGCCAGGTAGGCGGAGCAAAATGAGGACTCCTGCAGGCTTTCCCCTCCCGCGTAGAGGAGCATAAAGTGCAGGTCCGAATTCGGTGAACTCAGGGATACGCATGGTCTGAGCGCGCGCAAGGGAGTCAACGATCATGCCGGTTCCCTCATTGAGCACCGACATCGCGCGGCCCTCGGGTGGAAACATGACGCCGAGAAGGCGATCCGCGTCATGTCCATCGGTGATTTCCGCAGCCCACGTATCTTTAACCGAAGGCAGAACGATGATCGCCGTATCTGCTTGAGAGACCTCGCGAACGGTCTGGGCGATCAAAGTAAGGCCTTCTTCTTCATCTGCGCCCTCGAGCATCGACGTCGTGAGCTGTTGGGAAGCGCGGATCCACCTCGCACGTCGGCGGGCATCCGCATACAGGTGAGCATTTTCAACGGCAATTCCCGCAGCCGAGGCTAGCGTTTGGATAATGCGTAGCGCACTGAGTCCAAATCCTCCCAGGCGATTAACCAGATACAGGCGTGCGTAGACCTGGCCCTGGAAGGTTACCGAAACGCCGAGGAAATTCTCGAAACCCGGCAGGTTTTCAAGCAGACTCGGATCGTTCAAAATAACGTAGCCCTCGTCGGTAATACGCTCGAGGAGCTCATCGGGAAGCTGGTCCGGCGAAGCGTTTCCTGCGGGGGCATCGCCGAATTCGACGGACATCGTCGTATCGCCCCACGTGTCGAGAACCGACAATCCTGCGTAGCGCGCACCAGTTAATGCGCATGCACGTTCGACGAAGTTTTCCAGAATTCGCTGGAGGTCGAGGCTCGAGGTCACATCGAGTGCAGCCTCAAGAAGTCGAGAGTCGGTCCTCTCCGGGCTCATTGGTCCTCCTGACTCAGTGCCCAACGGAAGTGCTCGTTGTTTTCAATGAGCTGTTCGAAAGTTCCTCGCGCAATGATCTGCGCTGGGCGCTTGCGAGGATCTCCATCGGGATACCCCATCAGGATAATCTCATCGGCCAGTCGAAGAGCGCTCAGGCGGTGCGTGACAATGAGCAAGCCGCGCTGACGGGTACGCTGTGCCAAAGCGTGCATCAGGGCGTCTGCCGATTGGGGATCCAAATGCTCACTGGCCTCGTCAAGGAGAATGATAGGCGCGGGAGAAGCAAGAGCTCGTGCGACCAAGAGTCTGCGGCGCTCTCCACCGGAGACTCCAGTCGCCCCGGCGCCGATGAGGGTATCGATCCCCTCGGGTAAAGAGGCACACCACTGTTCGAGGCCGACCGCGCTGAGTAAGCCGAGGGCCTGTTGTTTGTCCAGATCCGGGTTTGCGACGCGGAGGTTCTCAAAAATACTCGTCGCAAAAATATGAGCATCTTCAGCGGTTACTTGGAGAATTGATGAGCTTTCCTCATGGGAAATGTCCATGAGACTTACGCCGTTGAGGGTCAGGCTTCCCCCTCGCGGCGGAATGAGACCCGCAAGAGTGTAGAGAAGTGTTGTTTTTCCGATTCCCGATGGGCCGACAATTGCAATGAAGCGTCCACGCTCGACTTTAAGGTTGAGTTCTTCAACAAGTTCAGGGCCTCTCGGCCATGCGATCGAGAGGTTTTCAGCGCGCAGAAGCGGCGAGTTCACCATTTCTTGCGTGATCGCTTCACTGTGCTTTCCCGAGGCCGCGTGGGTGCTGTGCGCGGGGACAGCTGTTTCTCGGCCAGAATTCTTTGCAGATAGAAGTGCCCTCGGTCCGATGAGTTCATCAATACGCGCTGCCGCCTGTGCAGAACGTACGAGCTGGGCGACAGCAGAATTCATCTGAGAGGAGGCTTCGAAAGAGGACAAGGGAGTAAGCACAATAACGGTCAAAGCCACCGCGCTGAGGATTTGAGCATTGACGCTGGGGATCCCAACGAGCAGAGCTCCGACAACCGCGAAACCCATTGCTGCTCGATCAATGAACTGAGCCCAAGCGGAGGCGCGCGCTGCGCCCCTTCGTGAGGACTCAATACGGTCCTCAGCACGTTCAAGCTCTGTCTGAGCGCGCTCGAGCAAGCCATTGATCGCCAACTCGTCGTACCCGTCAATAATTGTCACAAGGGCAGTACTCAAGGACGTACGTGCCTCAATACCTTCGACTTGAGCAGCTCGTTGTGCTCGAGCGGTGACAAGAGGAGCGAGGACGCCCGAAGCGATAAGACACAGTGCCAAGATGACTGCCGCTCCCGGTGACAAAAGCGCCAAGGCGCCGACGGTCCCACATGCGACAATGGCTGCCACCCCGGCAGGAAGAGCAGACTTGACGATGAAATCACCGACCTCGTCAACATCGGAACCGATACGTGCAAGAAGGTCTCCGCGGCGTAGGGACGTGACGTGACTGAGATCTGCCTGCGCAATTTGATCATAGAGATGCAGGCGAAGATGATCCATTCCCTCAAGGGCAACTCGATGGGAGACAAGGCGCTGAATGTAACGCAGGACTGCGCGCGAGACACCGAAAAGGCGCACCGATGTCGCAGCAACGGAAAGGACCAATACTGGAGGCATCTGGGAAGCTCGCGCAATCAACCATGCAGAAGTGGCACCCAGCGCAATCGAGGATCCGATGCCCAGACTCGCAAGAAGAAGAGCGCTGATAAAACGCGATTTGTCAACGCGCAGCAAAGAAACAGCCCAACGCAGGGAAGAACGCTCTTGAGGAGTGAGGATCCGCATGACTACTTCCTTCCTTCCACTTGTTCGAGCTCTTCTTCGTTCATCTGCACGCTGTGGATCTCGATAGTCTGATCTGCTGCCTCGATCAACGCTTGCCTGTGCGCGATAGCAATCACGGTCCGTCCTTGCCCGCGCAAGGTTTCAATAGCGCGGAGAACAACTTCTTCACTGGCGGCATCGAGGTGCGCTGTTGGCTCATCCAAAATAACGATGGGTGTGTTGGCCAGAAGCGCACGAGTCAGGGCAAAACGTTGTCGTTGTCCAACGGACAGACCAATTCCGCCCTGGCCAATAGGGGTATCCCAACGAAGAGGAAGCGAATCGAGAACGTCACTGAAAGCGCATAGAGACGCCGCGGCCTCGAGATCGTCATCCGAGGCAGGGGGAAGCTGTTCGCGCAAAGTTCCAGGGATTAAAGTGGGGTGTTGCGGCACCCAGGTGATGGTCTTCCACCATTGTTCACGAGCGAGCTCACGCACATTGATATCCGAGGCTGAGTCCTGAGCGCGCAAAAAAATTTCGCCGTGATCTGGATCGATGAGCTGCATCAGCGCATAGATCGTACTGGTCTTTCCTGCACCCGATGGCCCGACGAGAACGTTGATCTTACCTGGAAGGACAAGGGCATTGGCCGAGGTCGGCGCCCAGACGCCGCGAGCAGCAATCGAAAGATCGTGGATCACAATCTGTGTCCTCGACCAGTCAATTGATTCCAGAGAGGAAGCATCCTGTGAATCTTCGCCGGTGACGGCGGGTGTCTCAAGGATTTCAAAGGCTCGCTCGGCTGCGGCGACACCGTTTGCGGATGCATGGAATTGTGCGCCAACCTGTCGAAGAGGTTCAAATACCTCAGGGGCTAGCATGATGACTGCAAGGCCCGTGAAGAGATCGACGTTACCGAAAACCATGCGCATACCGACTTCAACGGCGACCAGCGCGACGCATAGAGTCGAGAGGAATTCAAGAACGGCGCCCGAGAGGAAGGCGACGCGCAAAGTCCCCATAGTCGCTCGTGTATTTGAGGCGGAAAGCGCGGCCAAGTGTTTTCGGGGTGCCCCTTCGCGACCCAGTGCACGAAGGGTGGGTAATCCGGCAATAAGATCAAGCATCTGCGCGCCGAGCTGTTGCATTGATTCAAGTTTTGCCGAGGACGCATCCTGAGTGAAACGGCCGATGAGCGCCATGAAAATGGGAATTAAAGGAACGACGATCGCTGCAATGAATGCAGACCAAAAATCCAGATAGAGAATCGTGGCCAAAGCGAGGGGAGTAACGGTCGCAGTAAGGACGAGCTGAGGTAGGTAGTCGACAAAGTAGGGAGAGAGATCACTTAGGCCGCGAGTGAGAAGTGTCGAGGCCTCGCTGCCGTTTGTTGCTCGCCAGCGCGGACCCAGTTGCGCGATGTGGTCGATGACGCGTGCACGTAACTCGCGGATCGTTCGGTCTGCAGCTCGGTGACCAAGGGCCTCGCGAATCCCGATGACGGCCGCCCGGAGCGCAACGATTACGGCAAGGACGCACAAGGGCATGCGCAGTTGCGTAAGACTCGCCCCAGAAGTGACCGCGGGGGATAGGGCTGCAGAAAGCGCAAGAGTTTGCGCGATCACAAGAAGCGCCGTCAAAATGCCAAGAATCGAAATGGTGATGATGTGGCGACGGGCGCTTCGTGCATATTTGAGCAGTCGAGGGTCCAGGGGGCGCATTCTTCTATTTTCTTTCCTTTGAGGGGGAGATGCTCGCTGAAAAAACTGGTGGCCCCGGTTTCCCGAGGCCACCAGCTCTGCGGAGATCAGCCCGCGAGGAAATTCTGACCAAGTCTGATCTTGTCGAAGATCAAACCGGTGTCCGTTGACACGTCCTTTGTCGAAACGCGAGAACGGAACTTCCAGTAGGACCACACGGTGTAGGCAAGGACCACCGGAACGAGGCACAGGGCCACGATCGACATGACGATCAACGTTCCCTGAGTCGAGGATGCCTGCTCGATGGTCAGCGAGTAAGCGGGGTTGATGCTCGACTTCATCACTGCGGGAGCCATCGCGGAGAAGATCCACGCGACAGCGCCTGCCATTGCGACGCAGGAGAAGAGGAACGCCAATCCTTCGCGACGCAGAGCCTTCTGGGAGAAGGCTGCCTGGGCGATCAAGCACAGGGCTGCAACGAGCAGCGGGAGCCATGCGAAGACATTCGTCGAGTATGCGAATTGTCCCCAGATCACCCAGATTGCTGCCAGAGCGGTGGCCACGACAGAAGCGGGAGCAGCAAATGTGTTTGCTCGCTCGCGCAAGTCGCCCTCGGTCTTGAGTGCGAGGAACTGTGCACCGTGTGCCAAGCACAGGGCAACCAGGACGACTCCGCCAAGGAGCGTGTAGGGGGTGAGAAGAGAGAAGAAGCCGCCGGTGAGCTGGTGAACAGCCGTTGCCAAAGATGCAGGAACATCCTCGGGAGCAACCACCGTATTGGTTCCGTGGGTAACAACCTCGATCTTCATTCCCTGCACCAGGTTGGCGAAGGCAACACCGAAGAGGAGCGGAACGAGGAGAGCCGATACTGCGTGGGTGCGATCCCAGACGCTGCGCCACTTCTCGGACTCAATCTTCGAACGCCATTCAACTGCGCACACGCGCACGATCAGGGCGAGGAGGATCAGGAAGAGTGCCAAGTACATTCCAGAGAACATCGTGGCGTACCACTCGGGGAATGCTGCGAAGGTCGCTCCACCCGCGGTGAGAAGCCATACTTCATTGCCATCCCAGTGGGGACCAATGGTGCGGAGCGCCTGAGTGCGCTCACGATCGTCACGGGCGAGGAATCCTTGGAGCATTCCAACGCCATAGTCGAAGCCCTCGAGAACCAGGTACATGGTCCACAGGACGGCGATGAGGATAAACCACAAAATACTTAGTGTCATGGGTCTTCCTTTCCTCAGTACCCGAAGGAGAGTGCACCAGCGGTCGCTTCCTCATCGGATGCGTCCTTGGAGCGGGAGTGGAGGCCTTCGACGGCGTAGCGCTTCATGAGGATGAACCAAATGACGCCGAGGACTGCGTAAACGAGTGTGAAGACAACCATCGAGAAGAGAACCTGCCAGGCAGGGACAGCGCTGGAGACGCCAGCGGAAGTCATCATCATGACCGAGCCGATGGGATCGCCGCTTTCAAGTCCTGCGAGGTTAGGAACAACAACCCAAGGCTGACGTCCCATTTCAGTGAAGATCCAACCGAAGGATGCAGCCAGGAAGGGCATCGGGATGGAGACGATTGCGAAAGTTCCCAATGCCTTCGATGCAGAAACCTGTCCCTTGCGCGTTGCCCACAGGCCCCACAGTGCCAAGAGAGCTGAGAAAGCACCCAGGCCGATCATGATGCGGAAGGACCAGAAGGTCACCATCTGCGGGGGACGGAAGTCGTATTGGGATGCGTCGCCGTAGGTTTTGACGAAGTCCGCATTCGAGTTCAGGAGTTCAACCATGCGCTTTTGCTCGTCGGCAACGCCCTTGACGTTAGCGGAGAAGGAGTTGTGTGACATGAAAGCGGCAACTCCGGGAACTTCGATGAACTTGGTGGGTTGAGTGCCGTCCTCACCCAGCGGGCATTCGCCGAACTGTGCAACGGTAAATGCTGCGCCTTGGGTATCGACACAGACACCTTCTGCAGCTGCCATCTTCATCGGCTGAATCTCGACCAGTTCCTGACCTTGGAAGTGGCCGGTTGCTGCAGTTCCGATTCCGCCGATCAGGATGACGGCGAGGCCGAAGCGTGCGATCGGGCGCCACATGCGTGCGGCTTCCTTTGCGCCTTCTTCACCACCGAGGCGCTTCGCGCGAGTCATCCACCACACGGAAAGTCCTGCAACAAAAGTGCCGGCAACGAGCCATGCGGAGGTGATGACGTGGGTGTATTCCCAGACAAGAACTGGGTTGGTGACGACCTTGAGGAATCCTGCGACTCCATCCAGTTCTGCACGTCCGGTTTCGGGGTTGAATCGTGCGCCCACGGGGTGTTGCATCCAGGAGTTTGCTCCGAGGATCCACAGGGCAGAGACCATGGTTCCAATTGATGCCAACCAAATACAGGCAAGGTGCCAGCCCTTGGAGAGGCGTCCCCAACCGAAGATCCACAATCCTAGGAAGGTTGATTCAAGGAAGAAGGCCAAAAGGGCCTCGACAGCGAGCGGAGCACCGAAGATGTCACCAACGTAGCGGGAGTATTCCGACCAGTTCATGCCGAATTGGAATTCCTGCACGATACCGGTGGCAACGCCGAGGGCGAAGTTGATCAAGAGCAACTTGCCGAAGAAGCGGGTTGCCTGAAGCCATTCCTCTTTACCTGTCTTGTGCCACACGGTCTGCATAATTGCGACCAGGAGCGACAGACCGATGGTGAGAGGAACCAAGACGAAGTGGTAAACGGTCAGGATGCCGAATTGCCATCGTCCCAGTGTCAGCGCATCGAGTGCAGCTGGAGCAAAGGTCATGGTCATAGTCCTGTCTCAGGGAAATTGTGTTCAGGGTGTGTCATAAGTTCGTCACAGATGTGGCAAAACTTTAACGACGTTGTGTCAATAAATATAGAACGCAACCGTCTAAAATGCTGCTTTTCTGAACAATCAAGGCACTGTGTCGTTTTCTTGAGCGATGCTTGGGATGACACATTGAGCTCGGCGCGAACCGCCGAATGGCAGCTCAAGCATGCCTGCGCACCCTATGAGACAATAGGGAAGACGAAATGGTCGGAGCGCACTCTCTGGCCGTCACAGCGCATGTTTCTATGAAAACGCGCACGCCTGTGGTCGCCCTAGGTGACTTCGAAGAGACTTCCGCTTAAACGCGTGTAAATACAGACCCAGCAGTGCGAGCTCGGTCGACATACTGACATTGTGAAAGAAGAGGCCATGCCTGAAACGCCAGCAGCAACCCTGCTTTTCCAGGCTCCGACATTCCAGGAACCGACTTTTTCTGCACCGCCAAGTGCGCCTCAGCAAGAAAGCGAAGAAAAGCCTCAGCGTCGTTCGCGTACCCGCGCGGCGCGAAGCGAAGAAAGCACTGAGGAAACGGCGCCGAAGAAGCGTACTCGTGCGCGCAAGAAAATAGCGGAGGAAGAATCCTCCGCCGAACCCGCACAGACGAAGCGTCGTCGTACCAAGCGTAAGGAAACGGAAGAAGAAGTTCCGGGCTCGGAAAAAGAGGTGGTAACGGAGAGCGCTCAATCTTCGGAAAGCGAAGAAAGCGCAGAAGGCGGCGAGGAAACAAGTCGTCGCCGCCGCCGTCGCCGCGTACGCGCATCCGAAAATCAAGACCTTAACGATGAAGTCCAAGCCCTTAAGGGCTCGACACGTCTCGAAGCAAAGAAACAGCGCCGGAAGGAAGGGCGCCGCGAAGGACGTCGTCATCATCGCATCACCGAGTCCGAGTTCTTGGCTCGACGCGAGTCCGTGAACCGCAAGATGGTCATTCGCGATCAAGGTGGACTTGATCAGATCGCGATCATCGAAGACGATCTCTTGGTTGAGCACTATGTTGCGCGCCGTACCCAAAAGACTGCCGTCGGCAATATCTATATGGGACGCGTTCAAAACGTTCTCCCCTCGATGGAAGCGGCCTTCGTTGATATCGGCAAGGGACGCAATGCGGTCCTGTATGCAGGCGAAGTCAATTGGGATGCTGTCGGCTTGGAGGGAAAGCCTCGCCGCATTGAGTCTGCTCTCAAACCGGGCGATCCTGTCCTTGTCCAGGTGACGAAGGATCCCATCGGGCACAAGGGTGCTCGTCTGACCAGCCAGATCACCTTGGCGGGACGCTACCTGGTTTTGATCCCCGGTGGTTCCATGATGGGTATTTCCCGCAAGCTCCCCGAACGCGAGCGCATTCGCTTGAAGAAGATCCTCAAGCAGGTCATCCCTGACTCTGCGGGCGTGATTGTTCGTACGGCTGCGGAAGGCGCAAGTGAAGAACAGATCCGCGATGATGTTCGTCGTCTGAGCAAGCAGTGGGACGATATTGAGTCCAAGCTTTCCTCGACGAAGAATGCGCCGGTCCTTCTGCGCGGTGAACCTGAGCTTGCTGTCCGCGTTGTTCGTGACATCTTCAACGAGGACTTCTCCGAACTCGTTATTGAAGGTCATGAGACCTATGAGACGGTGAAATCTTATGTTGATGAGCTTTCACCCGAGCTTTCCGACCGAGTTCACAAGTGGGTTGGAACTGAGGATGCTTTCCATGCCTACCGTGTGGATGAGCAACTTGCCAAGGGAATGGATCGTAAGGTGTGGCTGCCCAGTGGTGGCACCTTGATCATCGACCGAACCGAGGCAATGACGGTTATCGATGTCAATACCGGCAAGTTCATCGGTGCCGGCGGAACTTTGGAAGAAACCGTTACGCGCAACAATCTCGAGGCCGCAGAAGAGATCGTCCGTCAGTTGCGGCTGCGCGATATCGGCGGCATCGTCATCATCGACTTCGTCGATATGGTGTTGGAATCTAACCGAGATTTGGTTTTGCGTCGCTTGGTTGAATGCTTGGGACGCGATCGAACCCGTCATCAAGTCACTGAGATTACTTCTCTTGGTTTGGTGCAGATGACGCGTAAGCGTGTGGGGGAGGGGCTCGTTGAAGCCTTCTCGACCACCTGCGAGGCCTGTGAAGGTCGCGGCTTCATTGTTCACCAGCATCCCGTTGAAATCCAAGGCGCCCCTGAGGAAACACCGAAGCGCTCGAAGAAGGCACAAGTCCGTGCCCGGGTCGAGGAGTCTCCCGAGCATGAACGTGCTCGAGAAGCGCTCACTGCGATTGCTGCGGCGACCGTGCGCGATGATTCCTCTTCTCACCAGGAAACAGATGCTCACAGTGAACAGCCTTCGGCGAAGGACTCTGATTCTGGTGCTCACGAGGCTGAAGCATCCACGCCCAAGAGTGAGTCCTCAGCGGAGGAACAGCCGGGGCTAAACGCCGCGTCGGCGAAGCGCCCGCGTCGCTCTCGCCGGGCAACGCGTCCTCAAGCGGAGGAAAGTGCCGAGGTCTCTACGCCTGAAGAAAAGCCTGAGGCGGCACCTGTAGCGCAGAATGCTCCCACCGAGCTCGCAAGTGGCTCTGAGCGTGCGGAAGAGGGCGGAAGTGCGAAGCCGGCGGTCGCCTCGTCGCAAGCTAGGGAAAGGCCGGTGCGTTCGGGAAGAAGTCGCAGGCGTCGTGCAGTAATCGAAGCAAGTGAACCAGTCCCGGTTCATCTTGATCTTCCTGAGCCGGCTGCCCCTGTTGCTGCGCTCCACAGTGTCCAAGACATTGTGATCGATGTACCTGCTCGCTCCGAAGGTAGCGCCCCCATCAAGCGCTCTCGGCGGCGTCGGGTCGCTGTCAGTGGGCCCGCGGCACCTGGCGAAGAACAGTAACAGTGCCCAAGCACACACCCAAATTCTGAAAGTTTTCGCTCTAGCGGTTTGCTTGAGAGTCGATTTTCAGCTAAATTTGATCGTCGGCGCAACGAGCGCCAACGGGCTTAGTGTTTCTTGAAGAGGAACGTTGTTCGAACGTGGAAGCCAAGTCCGTCCAAGTTTTCGAGAAGAGATGAGCTTCAACGTGGTCTACGCGATCGTCAAGGCCGGCGGCCGGCAGGAAAAGGTGTCCGTCGGTGACGTCGTCGTCGTCGACAAGCTGGCAGATGAAATTGGTGCCAGCATCGAACTCCAGCCTTTGATGCTGGTCGATGGCGATGCAATCACCGTCGAGCCCAGCGCACTGGAGAAGGTCACGGTCAAGGCAGAGGTTGTTGACTCTGCTAAGGGCCCGAAGATCTCCATTATTAAGTACAAGAACAAGACCGGTTACCGTAAGCGTCAGGGCCACCGCCAGAAGCTCTCGGTTATTAAGATCACTGAGATCGCCTGAACCGTTCGATATAGAAAGTAGACGTCGAGATGGCACATAAGAAGGGCCTTGGCTCCTCCCGCAACGGCCGCGACTCGAACGCCCAGCGACTGGGCGTCAAGCGTTACGGCGGCCAACTGGTCAACGCCGGCGAAATCATCGTTCGTCAGCGCGGCACCCACTTCCACCCCGGTGAGGGCGTGGGTCGTGGCAAGGACGACACCCTCTTCGCGCTGCGCGCGGGGGCGGTTGAGTTCGCAACCCGTCGTGACCGTAGGGTTGTCAACATCGTTGAGCCGGTCTCTGCCTGAGACCGACCGCTGATTGGGGGCGTCCGGCACAAGGCCGGATGCCCCTTTTCACTATCCTGATTCGCGCTGGTGCGCACTGGTCAAGACGGGGGACACCACAGTGGCAAGCTTTGTCGATCGAGTAACGATTTTCGCCCAAGGAGGCAACGGCGGCCACGGTGTCGCCTCGGTTAAGCGCGAGAAATTTAAGCCCCTGGGCGGCCCTGATGGCGGTAATGGCGGTAACGGCGGTTCCGTCATCCTCGAAGTTGACCCACAGGTGACCACTCTTTTGACCTATCACCGTAATCCCCACCAGAGAGCGGAAAACGGTACTCAAGGCATGGGAGACTTCCGTCAAGGAAGGAACGGTGCGGACACAATCCTCCCGGTTCCAGACGGCACTGTCGTCAAGTCAAAGCGCGGTGAGCTGCTTGCTGACCTCACCGGCGTGGGAAGTCGATTCGTTATCGCCGAAGGAGGCCGAGGAGGCCTAGGAAACGCGGCGCTCGCCTCGAAAAAGCGCAAGGCTCCCGGCTTTGCTCTCCTTGGAGAGCCCGGAGAAGAACACAATGTTGTTCTTGAACTCAAGTCTGTTGCCGATGTTGCCCTTGTCGGCTACCCCTCGGCTGGTAAATCCTCGCTGATTGCGGCAATGTCTGCTGCGCGCCCGAAGATTGCCGACTATCCTTTCACGACGCTTGTGCCCAATCTTGGGGTTGTCCAAGCAGGGGATTCTCGCTACACCGTTGCCGATGTTCCCGGACTCATTCCCGGAGCTTCCAGCGGTAAGGGACTGGGATTGGACTTTTTGCGTCATATTGAACGCTGCGCTGTCATTGTGCACATTCTCGATACCGTAACTTTCGAAGTTGATCGTGATCCCGTTTCTGACCTTCGCACAATCGAAGCTGAATTGGCCGCATACGAGGGGGATCTGGGTGAAATTGAAGGCTACGTTCCCCTCATGCAGCGCCCCCGTGTCATTGTCCTTAACAAGATCGATATTCCCGACGGTCGTGATCTTGTCGATATTGTTCGCCCGGATCTCGAGGTCTTCGGCTGGCCGATCTTCGCAGTTTCTGCGGTGACCCACGAGGGCCTCAAAGAGCTTTCTTTCGCGCTTGCTTCCCTTGTTGACGAACACCGCGCCAAGCTGCCCCAGGTTGAATCCGCACGTCAGGTTCTGCGGCCTCGTCCGGTGGGAAGCAAGGACGAAATCACGGTGCGCGCGGTCGAACATGCCGGTGAGCTCGTCTACCAGATTCGTGGAACCAAGCCTGAGCGCTGGGTGCTGCAAACCGACTTCTCCAACGACGAGGCCGTGGGCTACCTTGCCGATCGTCTTGCGGGAGCAGGGGTTGAGGATCAACTGATGAAGGCGGGTGCTCACGCCGGCGATACCGTCGTTATCGGCCGCCTCGACGGGGGAGTGATCTTTGATTGGGAACCCACGCTGACAACCGGACCGGAACTACTCGGACAGCGAGGCACTGATCTTCGGCTTGATCGCAACGAGCGCCGGACGACGGCCCAGCGTCGTGAGCGTTATCGCGAAATGATGGACGCGAAGTCTGCGGCACGAGAAGAACTGTGGACCGAGCGTTCGACTGGCGTATGGACTGATCCGGAGGATGAGCGCTAAATGACTCCAAGGCATATCGCGGTGCAGCAGGCGCGCCGGATTGTTGTCAAAATCGGTTCGTCCTCGCTGACGCGTGAGGATGGCGGACTTGATCTCAATCGAATTGATTCTGTTGCCAGACTTGTTTCTGCCAAAGCGCGGCGAGGCTGTGAGATCCTGATCGTCTCTTCGGGTGCTGTTGCGGCGGGACTTGAGCCTCTTGGATTGTCGTCGCGTCCTAAGGACCTCGCAAGCGTCCAGGCGGCCGCGGCAATGGGCCAGGGCTATCTCATGGCGCGTTGGTCATCCGCTTTCCAAGCTCACCACCTCCACGTGGCTCAGATTTTGCTCACCGCAGCCGACGTCATGCAGCGCGAGCACTATACGAATGCAATGTCTGCACTCGATAAACTCCTTGCTTTTGGGGTTGTGCCGATCATCAATGAAAATGACGCGGTGACGACGCGTGAAGTGCGTTTCGGTGATAATGACCGGCTTGCGGCATACGTTGCACAGATGGTTGGCGCGGATGTCTTGGTCTTGCTAACAGATGTTGATGGACTGTATACGGCGCCTCCCTCACAGCCCGGGGCTCGTTTGATCGCCGAGGTTAATGCAACCGATGAACTTGGTGGAATCGACGTGCGCGGAGCTGGTTCCAGCGTGGGGACAGGCGGAATGGCGACAAAGCTCCATGCAGCCTCCATGGCCCAGCACGGGGGAATCGGCGTGATCCTCACCAGCGCAGATCGTTTGAACGAGGTTCTAGACGGACAACCGGTGGGGACATGGTTTGAACCCACGAGAAACCGCCCGGCCTCGCGCACCTTGTGGATCGCCCATGTTGCTCCCTCAGCGGGACAGATACTCATTGATTCCGGCGCACGCCGTGCGATTACTCGGGGAAAGAAGTCTCTTCTTCCTGCGGGTATTACTGATGTTCTCGGGGTCTTCTCGGCGGGAGAAGTCATCGATATTGTGGATGACAGTGGATTGATTGCTCGAGGGATCTCCCGCTACGACTCAGATAGCTTGGCCAAGCTCATGGGCCATAAGCAGGAAGAGAAACAGAAGGAACATATGCGTCCAGCTGTTCACCGCGACGATCTTGCCGTTCTTGTTCAGGAGTAAACGTGAGTAACGAACTTGATATTTTTGAGCTGACCGACCATGCGCGCCGCGCGCAGCGCAAACTTGCCACTTCGACAAGTGCGCAGCGTAACGCTCTATTGCGTGCAATTTCTGCTGCTCTGATCGCTGATTCAGAAGAGATCCTTGAATCGAATGCACGCGATTGTGAGCGCGCACTCGACAAGGGGATGGCTGCGGGCCTCGTTGATCGTCTACGTCTTGATGACTCTCGCGTGCGCTCTATCGCGCAGTCCGTTCTCGACGTGGTTGGTCTTGAAGATCCGGTTGGAACAATTATTCGTGGGGGATGCACCGAAGATGGTTTGCGTGTTTCCCAGATCCGCGTTCCGATGGGCGTCGTTGGCATGATCTACGAGGCGCGTCCCAACGTGACCGTCGATGCTTCCATCCTTGCTCTTAAATCGGGTAATGCCGTGATTCTTCGCGGTGGAAGCGCTGCGCTTTCGACAAATGAGACCCTTGTCAAAGTGATTCGTCGTGCCATTGAATCGTGTGGATTCTCGGCCGACTTGGTCCAGACTGTTGATTCCTGGGGGCGTGAGGGTGCACGCGCGATGATGCGCGCACGTGGCGGCATTGATGTTCTTATTCCCCGAGGCGGCGCGGGCCTGATCCGCGCTGTCGTCGAAGAATCCACCGTCCCGGTTATTGAAACGGGAACCGGAAACTGTCACGTCTATGTTGATAGCGGTGCTGATGTTCAAGCCGCGCTGGCCATCATCATGAACGCGAAGACCCAAAGGGTTGGCGTCTGCAACGCTGCAGAAACACTTCTGGTCCACCGCGATATGGTCGCTTCTTTCCTCCCCCTCGCTCTTGAAGAACTCACTGCTGCGGGCGTGACGATTCACGGTGACGAGGCAACTCGTGAGTGCGCTGCTGCGGGCGATTTAGTGAGTTCGCAGCTGATCTGCGCGGCAACGGAAGAAGACTGGGCACGAGAGTACCTCTCGATGGACTTGGCCGTGCGCGTTGTTGACTCGATCGAAGAAGCAGTTGAGCATATCCGCACGTACTCTTCTGGGCATACTGAGGCGATCTGCACTCCCTCGCTGAAGGCAGCACACTTCTTCCGCTCCAACGTTGATAGCGCGGCTGTCGCGATCAACGCCTCGACACGTTTCACCGATGGCGGCCAGCTGGGCTTGGGTGCCGAGATCGGCATCTCCACCCAAAAGCTTCACGCGCGAGGCCCGATGGGATTGGCTGAACTGACAACCAGCCAGTGGATTATTGAAGGTGACGGAGCAGTACGAAAGTAGAGGGAGGAGCGTATGCCTACTCTGGACGCGGCCTCGGGAAAAATCCGACGCTCAATCGGGATCATGGGCGGTACCTTTGACCCCATCCACCACGGGCACCTCGTGGCTGCATCCGAGGTTATGGATGTCTTCCAACTCGATGAGGTCATTTTCGTCCCGACCGCAATGCAGCCCTTCAAAGCGGGGAGGAGGGTGACACCCGCGGAACATCGCTATTTGATGACGGTAATTGCAACTGCATCGAACCCGCGTTTCTCGGTCTCCCGGGTCGATATCGACCGCGGTGGAACGACCTACACGATCGATACTCTGCGCGACCTCAAAGGCATCTATCCGGATGCAGATTTCTACTTCATCACGGGAGCCGATGCTCTGACACAGATCGTTCAGTGGAAGGACGTTGATTCCCTCTTTGAAATGGCCCATTTCATTGGTGTGACGCGACCAGGGCACGTCCTTGATGCGAAGAAACTCCCCGCATCTTCCGTCTCTTTGCTGGAAGTGCCGGCAATGGCGATCTCATCAACGGACTGCAGAAGGCGCGTCGAGCGGAATAAACCGGTGTGGTACCTCGTACCCGATGGCGTCGTTCAATACATCAATAAGTACCGTCTGTATCGCGCCGATCGCTAAAGCGCGATGCTCCTCGCCGCCCAGCCGGCCCTCTCGGTGGCTCGCGGTATCAGATAATGGCAGACTGAAAGAAACGAAAGGACAACTGTGGACGTTCAAAGCGACGATCTCATCACAAGTGCGCTTCGAGGCGCTGCCAATAAGCTTGCCCAGGATCCTGTGTTGATTGATGTCTCTCAGCGTCTTGGGATCGCAGAGTCCTTCTTGGTGGTTTCTGCCCCTTCGTCGCGTCAAGTTCGCGCGATTGCCGAAGAAATCATGGATGAGATCGGGCGTGACTGGCACGTCGTGCCCAAACGCATTGAAGGACGCAGCGAGGGAACGTGGGTTCTGGCCGATTATGGTGATGTTGTGATCCACGTGATGAGCCAAGAAGATCGCGAGTTTTATGCACTTGAGCGGCTGTGGGCGGACCAGACGATCACTCATCTTGAGCTTCCCGATGTGGCTCCCGGGGCAGTGCGGCCGGTAATGACTCCCGCACAAGTGATTGAGGGGATTGAAGAGTGAACACCAAGGAATCTCAAGTTTCTGCCGAGGCCGTGGCCGGGTATTCCCAGATCGCTGGCGCGCGGCGGATTGTTTTTCTTCGTCATGGACAAACTGATTACAACGTCGAGCATCGCTTTCAGGGAATCATTGATATTCCGCTCAATGCTGTGGGGCGTGAGCAGGCGCTCGAAGGCGGGCGAGTTTTGGCAAAGCGCCTCGCTGGAGGCGGCCGCATCGGTGGTTTGAACGCCGATTATGTGTCTGCCTCGGAAGTAAGGATTGTGTCCTCTCCCTTGGAACGCGCGTTGAATACCGCTCAGGCCTTGGCGCGCGAACTTGATGCTCTCGGTGTCGAGGTGGGGGAGATCGCGATTGATAAGCGGCTTCTTGAGCGCTCCTACGGTGTTTTTGAAGGACTGGATTTCGACCAGATTGCACAGCAATATCCGCAGTGGCTGCTTGAATGGCGCCAGACGGGGGAGAGCGCGGGCGCTGGGGTTGAACCCGGCGGCGTCGTGGGGGATCGCGTTCGTGAGGCTGTGCTTGAACACGCGGCTTCTGTTCCTCAAGGGGGCACTTTAGTTGCGGTTTCTCACGGTGCGGCTATTGCTCGTGGCGTGATGTCCACGATCGGTTTGGATCCTCGAGACTTCGACTGTATTCGCGGTGTCGATAATGTGCACTGGTCTGAGCTAGTCCTTGCTGGCGGCGGCGGTTCAGGTGCCTCAGGCGCTGCACGTTGGCGCTTGGCATCGCACAATGTCGGGGCTGCCCCGGAGGTCTTTGGCGCTTAGCTGAACGGGGCAAATGTGTCAGCTCGCACAGCTTCTTAATTTTGCCTCAAGCGACTTCGTCCGCTATTCTTAACAGGTCCGAGCGAGAGATCGCGACGACCTTGGGGCTATGGCGCAGTTGGTAGCGCGCTTCCATGGCATGGAAGAGGTCAGGGGTTCGAATCCCCTTAGCTCCACAAACAAAACCGCTTGGTAATTGCCGAGCGGTTTTTTGTATGTCCAATCGGGAGATGCGCCTCGCACGCTCTTCGTTTCGGCCAAAAAGTGGGGGAGCCAGCATCGCCGGCTCCCCCTTGAAAGTAGGCGAGGACTTAGTGCACGTCGATCGCTTCCTCAGCTCCCGCCTCGGGAAGAGTAGGCTCACTATCCGTGCGCGCAACCACTCCACGAATCCAGCGGTAGAGGAGGGCAATGCTTCCGATGAAGAAGATCGCGCCGATGAAGGTTGCGGGCGTTGCGAAGGAATCGCCCACGACAGCAAGTGGTTCTTCACTTCCTGTTGCGCCAACAATGCCCGCGTAGACCACGCCGAAGAGGCTCTCGCCGACGATCAAGCCGGTTGCTAGGAGTGTACCCATGCGGCGAGCACGCTCGGGATCCTTGCGAGTTGCAGACCAACGATTGTAAAAGAAGCCGATGATGCCACCGACGGGAATCAGAATCGTCAGTGAGGCGGGCAGATACATGCCCATGCCCACTGCCAAAGGCGGCAGAGCAAAACGACGCTTCGTTGTGAGGTTCAAAACCTCGTCGATGATGACGATAACAATGCCGATGATGGCTCCCAGACCCAGAAGGCTCCAATTCTGAGTTCCACCAATGACACCCTTTGCGAGGGCGGAAATCAACGAGGCCTGAGGAGCGGCAAGCGCGTCAGCGCCGGCGTTGGGAGCTCCCTGGAAACCGAAGGCATTCTGCATAAGGTTCA
>CAUTOM010000003.1:0-63584 GCA_963540435.1 uncultured Actinomyces sp. | reverse complement strand
AGACGCGCTGGATTTAGGTTCCAGTGTCTTTGACGTGTGGGTTCGAGTCCCATCTTGCGCACGAATAAATTCCCACCCCTCCCTTAGGAGGCCGCGCTCCCCTCACCACGGTGCGCACGCTCAATTGTTGCCTCGGCAATCACGCGCGTTCCTCGATACAGCACCATGGATTGCCCGGCTGCCACGCCACGGATCGGCAGCGCAAGGGAGAGTTCAAGCTTTCCTTCATCCACTCCGAAGCGCTGAAGAGCAGTGACAACGCTGGGGATACCGTGGGCACGGATCTGCGCGGTAAGCACACGTGTATCGACCTCACCCAAGCTCCGCTCCCCGATCGATGCCCCAAAGGCACGTGTCGCGGCATCGTCGACCTCTCCCGGATCGTCGCCTGCAAGCCAGACGATATCCGAGCAGGTAATACGGTCCACAGACAAGAGTTCTGAAGCGCCGACAATCACCTGATTGGTCTCGGGTCGTGTTTCCACCACATACCGAGGCCGACCATCTGCAGCGGGATTTCCCAAGTTCAAGCCACGACGCTGACCAACCGTGAAGTTCCAGTATCCGTCGTGGCGACCAACGACTTGCCCGTCGGTATCGACAATTTCTCCGGGTTTTGAGCCCAGATGAGACTTGAGGAAGCCCTGGGTATCTCCATCGGGAATAAAGCAGATATCGTAGGAATCGGGCTTGTTGGAAACCCCCAGCCCCATTCTTTCAGCCTCTGAACGGACCCATGCTTTCGAAGGAGCTTCGCCCAGCGGGAAGATTACGCGCGGCAGTTCCTGCGGCCCCATAATTGCCAAAACGTAGGATTGGTCCTTCGCTTCGTCTTTGCCTCGGTGGAGCTGCGGCCCATTCGGTCCTTCAACAATCCTTGCGTAGTGTCCCGTACAGACCGCGTCAAAACCGAGCGCCCGTGCACGCTGCGCCAGTTCTCTGAACTTCACAAACTCATTGCAACGCACGCAGGGATTCGGGGTGTGACCGGCCGCGTATTGCTCAACAAAATCGGTGATTACTGTCTGCTCAAACTCTTCAGCCAGATCCCACACATAGAAGGGAATCCCCATAATCTCTGCTGCGCGCGCAGCATCTGCCGCATCTTCAACGGAGCAGCAGCCGCGTGAGCCTATGCGACACTCTTGAGGCTGAGAGGAAAGCGCCATGTGAACACCAACGACCTCGTGCCCTGCTTCTACAGCTTTTGCAGCTGCGACTGCAGAATCGACTCCGCCTGAAAGAGCTGCTAAAACTCTCATGCGACTGTTCCCTCTCGTTCATCCAAGGCTTGCCCGGCTCGAATGGCTGCGGGAAGTGCGGACAGGAAAGCATCAATATCTGCTGCTTGAGTTTCAATTCCCGTCGAGACTCGCAGGACGCCCAAAGCCTGGTTTTCACCGTATCCCAGTTCCATGACAATTCTCGAGGGTCGCGAAACACCAGCGTGGCACGCAGATCCAGCCGAGACGTCAACGCCAGCCATATCCATTGCTAAAAGGACTGCTTCCGGATGGTGAGTCGGGATCATCAAGTGGATAATTGCCGCCGAGGCCGCGCGGGGATCCACCGTCAAGCGCACATCACTGGGAAGACCAGCAAGGAGACGGCGACGAAGTTCTTCTGCCCTCTGAACGCGTTCGAGGCGGTGTGCGGCTGCGTATTCCAGTGCGGTTGCCAGTGCGCAAGCGCCAGCAACATCTGGGGTACCCGAACGGATCCCCCTTTCATGTCCTCCACCGGGGCGATCGGTGACGAGCTTCACTCCCCGGCGAACAAGCAATGCGCCGGTTCCGACTGGGGCACCGACTTTGTGTCCGCCTACTGTCAGGAGATCGAGACCACTCTGCCCGAAATTGACATCGCAGTATCCAATTGCCTGCGCTGCATCAGAGTGAAGAAGAGGAGCCGCCGTGTCCTGTGAGTTTGACCTGACGAACTCTGTCAACTCACCAATCGGTTGAATAGTTCCCACTTCAGAACACACCCAGGTCAAAGACATGAGCACGGCGCGTTGAAGAGCCTCCGGGTTTTTACGCAGACTCTCAAGTGTCGTCACGCCCCGTGAATCGACATCAAACTTGCGAATGCCGAAGCCCTCACGCCCCAGCACGTCAGATTGTTCGCTAACCGCATCGTGTTCAAGGCGCGACATCCACACATCGTTGCGCGATGCATCTTTGTCTCGTATTCCCCGAGAAGCCCCAAGAATCGCAAGAGCATTAGATTCTGTTGCCCCCGACGTAAAGACGAGCTCCGCGCGTTGCGCACCAAGAACAGCGCTTGCACGTTCTCGTGCATCCTCAAGCATTCTGCGCGCAGCGCGTCCACCGGCATGGAGTGCAGCCGGATTCCCCGGGCGCTCGCTCAGCGCTTTTTGGGCATGGAGCCATGCCTCGCAAACACCGGGGGCCAGAGGCGTTGATCCCGCATGATCAAGGTAATGCGACACGTGTGTCTTTCACTAGTTGTCGGCTCTAGATGCCTGCCATGCGCGCAAGTGTTCCAGAGCCTGGGGAACAATTTCGTACATATCGCCCACTACGCCAAAGTCCGCGAGTTCGAAGATCGGCGCATCGGGGTCATCACAGATTGCAACGATCGTTTGCGAGGACATAATCCCCACTGTGTGATGAATCGCGCCCGAGACTCCAAGCGAGATGTAAAGCTTGGGAGCAATCGTGAGACCGGTTTGACCGATTTGCGCGCTGCGGCGAGCCCACCCTTCGTCAACAGCGTCGCGGGTCGCGCCAATTCCAGCACCCAGCACATCAGCGAGATCTTCAACAAGAGACCAGTCATTACCAGCACCACGACCGCCAACGACAACGACCTGAGCATCAGTGACACTGGGACGCCCATCAGTGCTGGATTCAACCCGCTCAACAACGAGCGTATGTGTAGGATCGGGTTCTACGACTTCAGTAGCGAGCTCGACGCATTCAACTCCTTCGGCCGTTACTTCCAATCCACGAGAACGCACGCACACGCATACTGGGGCGCTGTGCGTCGCAATCTCTGCGCGCCATGTCCCACCCAAAGCATCCGTGGTCGCACACAAGCGTCCGTCTTCCACGCGAAGGGCCACGGCCTCGGCAATCGTGCAGCCTCCCAAGGTGATCGCAAGCGAAGCTGCGCACTCACGGTCAAGGAAACGCGAAGCGAAAAGAAGCGGGGCCTCCGGGTTACCAAAACGCGAGTAAGCCGAGGCAATTGCCGGAGAAAGTGCCGAGGCAGTCAGCGCCGATTCGCTCACCTGGAGAAAAACGCAGGAAGAAACACCCAGACGGCCAAGTTCTTCGCGCAAAGACTCGCGCTCTTCCTGGCAGAGCACGATCGCATGGACAGCTTCGGCGCACTCATGCGCCTGGGCAATCACGTCGCGGTAACGCGAAGCCAGAGAAGCGGTATCCGAACAATCAATGACGACAATCGCGTCCTTGAGACAAGTGCTCATTTCATCTTCTCCTCAATGAACTCAGCCAGACGCGTCCCGCCGTCCCCAGTATCTGTGAAGACTTCGCCAGAGCCGCCGCGGTTATGCTCTGTCATCGAGACAACACTCACAGGCATCTCAGAGCGAGCACCTGAGACCAATTCGGAGAGGCATCCGCTGGGATCGTAGCCAGCAACGTCATCGAGTTCAGCCTGAACGAGAGGCTTCATGCGTGCTGCCTTCAAATCCTTAAAGCCGGGGAATCGGGGCTCATTGAGCTGATCCGTCACCGAAACCACTGCCGGAAGAGGTGCGCGCAGAGTTTCATCAACACCGTCCACGCTGCGCAGCGCCTGGACATAACCGTTTGCGGGGTCGACTGTTAATTCACGAACCTGCGATACCAAAGGAACATTCATGACAGCGGCAAGCGCTGCCGGGAGCATCGAGGTCATTGCATCGGATGCCGCCATGCCGCACAGAACAAGGTCGATCGTTTCTTCTTCGGCCAAGAGCGAGATCAAAGCCGCGAGTGCACGTGCTGTCACTGTCACATCGGCGTTTTCAAGCAAGGGGTCTGAAAGGAGGTATGCGCTATCGGCGCCGAGGGCGAGACAGCGAACCAATGCGTCACTGGTTTCCTCCGGCCCCATGCTCACTGCGAGCACTTCACCGCCGTGAGCAGCAACAAGCTGAGCCGCTGCTTCTACTGCATTCTCATCAAATTCATTCAGTACATCGTCTTCACCGCGGACAAGACGCGAGCCTTCAAAACGACGCCCCGAGCTGGTATCGGGAACTTGCTTAGCCAGCACTGCAATCCTCATGTATCCAGAGTGCCATATCAGGCCTCATGCGCGCAGCTCCGAGTGTGCTGAGGAACAGGAACGACTATGCTTGTACCTGTTATGACAGATATAGAGGCGGTAATGTCACAACAGCAAACACACACGTTCCATGCCGTTAACCGGCCGAATCCTCACTATCGCCAGCTGGGCGTTTCAGTGGCAGGATCGGGCCTTAACGTCGCTGTTGTCTCCACGCGCGCGACTCAAGTAGATTTCTGCGTCATTGATCCGCAAAGCGGTAGCGAAGAACGCTACCACCTTCTGGGACCCGATCGTGGAATCTGGCACGGTTACATTGAAGGCCTTGGAGTCGGTACTCACTACGGCTTCCGCGCTCAGGGGCCTTGGGATCCCGACGCAGGCTTGTTCTTCAACTACAACAAGTTACTCATTGACCCCTACGGCCGAGGGCTCGCGGGAAGCGTCGATATTTGCCCTGAAGTGTATGCGCACAGCGTTGATGAAGATCTGTACCCGGTTTCCTATCCCCTCGAGCCTTCACAGTCGGACTCTGCTCCTTACAACGCGCATAGCGTGGTTATCGATACTTCCTTCCGTCTTGCCCCGCAACCCAAGATTCCCTTGGACGAGACGGTCATATATGAGCTTCACGTCAAAGGCTTTACCCAGAACATGCCGGAGGTTCCCCCAAACCTTCGCGGCACCTACGCAGGACTCGCCCACCCCGCCTCAGTGCGCTATCTCAAGGAACTTGGCGTCACTTCCGTCGAGCTACTTCCAGTCCACGCAAAGTCTGATGAGCCTTTCCTTGTTGAACGCGGACTCACGAACTACTGGGGATACTCGACTCTGTCATTCTTTAGCCCCGAGCCTTCCTACGCCAGCGCGTCTGCCCGCGCACGCGGACCTCAGGCAGTAATTGATGAATTTCGTGGAATGGTTTCGATCCTGCATGAAGCAGGTATCGAAGTCATTTTGGATGTTGTCTACAACCACACCTGCGAAAATGGTGATACCGGTCCGTCCTTGTCTTTCCGTGGCCTCGATTCGCCCCTGTACTACCGGCGCACCGAGGGCTACCCCTCACACATCATCGATACGACAGGGACTGGAAACACCGTCAATACGGACAATCCCCAGGTTATTTCACTGATCCTTGATTCTCTGCGCTATTGGGTATCGAATATGGGGATCGATGGCTTCCGCTTTGACCTCGCGGCGACCTTGGGACGCTTTGCCAATGGTTTCACCCCGATGCACCCCGTTCTCATCGGTATGGGTGCAGACCCGATTCTTCGTGAGGTCAAACTTATTGCTGAACCTTGGGACGTTGGCCTTGGCGGCTGGCAAACGGGTAACTTCCCTGATCCATTCTGTGAATGGAATGACCGTTTCCGTGACACGGTACGCACTTTCTGGCTCTCCGATATGCGCGCACTGGCCGGCGGGCGTGGCGCAGGCGGTTCGAACGAGTTTGCGACTCGCTTATCAGGTTCTCAAGACGTCTTCGGTCACGGCGTGGGATATCTGCGCGGCCCCAGTGCTTCGGTCAATTTCGTAACTGCTCACGATGGTTTCACCTTGGCGGATCTCACGGCTTTCGATCACAAGCACAATCTGGCAAACCTCGAAGAAAACCGTGACGGTTCTGATAACAACAACTCGTGGAATCACGGTTTGGAGGGGGCAATTGCCTCCCCCATCATCGGTGTTGATCCCGATGTCCGCGACGTAACGGGCATTGTTGAAGACATTATTCCTGCACGTCAGCGCAGCCAAAGAAATCTGCTTGCGACATTGTTGGTCTCTTCAGGAACTCCAATGTTGGTTGCAGGAGACGAATTCTCACGTACGCAATTTGGTAATAACAATGCCTACTGTCAGGATTCTCCGATCTCTTGGATCGATTGGAACCTTTCTGAACTCCAGAAAGACCAGCTCCAGACAGTACGTTGGCTTTTGGCCCTGCGCCGTGCACATCCGGCGCTTCGCCCCATGGCTTTCTTCTCAGGAACAGATCCTCATGGTGATGTCATCGCTGATCTTTCTTGGTATAGCGCCGATGGTTCACCGATGAGGGACGACATTTGGGGATCTCAAGAATCTCGAGTTTTCCAGATGCTCCGCTCTGGTAGCCCCTACACTGGCCGCGATGCCTTGGTGGTCTTCAACGGCACGACAGATGACCGTGATGTCGTTCTTTCCCAAGGCCGTGGCTGCCCGTGGGTTCAGGTTTTCGACACCGCATGGGGTAACCCAGAAGACGGCGGAATTAGCTCTATCCTCGACGCTACGCGATTGCCGGCTTCCCTCGACCGAAAGAATCCAGGAGAAACTATTTCTTTGGATCCCTTCAGCATGCATATCTACCTGTCTGCTGTAGAGTCTTCGCCTCAGGGGTGATCACGCTAAACTAGCCTCGTGACTAGCAGCGAAGAAACACTTGAGCAATCTACCTCTGATGCTTCCCTCGCACGTTCAATTGCGCGTTCGAAGGAAATCGAAGAGGCCATCGACCAGGACCCCTCGCGATTCCGCGTGTTAACCGGAGATCGCCCCACCGGCCGTCTCCACTTAGGGCATTACTTTGGAACCCTGCGCAATCGCGTCCTTCTTCAAGAACGAGGCATTGACACGTGGGTTCTGGTCGCCGACTACCAGGTGATCACCGACCGGGACGCAGTTGGCCCCATTGAGGAACGCGTTTTAGGCCTCGTGACCGATTACTTGGCGGTTGGACTCGATCCAGAAAAGACGACGATCTTTAATCACTCGTCGATTCCTGCACTCAACCAGCTCATGCTTCCTTTCCTGTCGCTGGTCACCGAGTCTGAATTGCATCGCAATCCCACGGTGAAGGCTGAACTTGAAGCAACCGATGGACGCGCAATGACCGGTTTGATGCTGACCTACCCGGTCCACCAGGCATGCGATATTTTGTTCTGCAAGGCAAATCTTGTTCCTGTTGGACAAGACCAGCTTCCCCACATCGAGCAGACACGTTTGATCGCTCAGCGCTTCGACAAGCGTTACGGGCGCGTCGACCCCAAGCGTGCAGTTTTCCCTCGTCCCGATGCACTACTGTCTGAGACTCCCCTTCTCTTGGGAACTGACGGTACGAAGATGTCGAAGTCGCGTGGAAACACGATCGAACTCGCGATGAGTGCAGATGAGACCGCTCGCATCCTTAAGCGAGCGAAGACGGATTCGGATCGTCATATCACCTACGATCCCGAAAATCGTCCCGAGGTATCCAACCTGCTCACCTTGGCCTCGCTGGCCACGGGTGAAGATCCGATTGCCATCGCCGAGAGGATCGGAGACGGGGGTGGCGGAATGCTCAAGGCAACCGTCACCGAGGCGCTCAATGAGATGCTTGCTCCCATCCGCGCTCGCCGCGAAGAACTGGCTGCAGATCCGGGTTATTTGCTCTCAATTCTTCGGCAAGGAAACGAGAAGGCTAACGAACAGGCAGAACAGACCCTGAACGAGGTTCGTCAGGCCATGCATATGGTCTACTGAAGTTCATAGAAATGGTGGTGGTCCAGGTTAAGGATCGCCACCATTTTGTCTTCTCAGCAACCTCTCAGCGTCTAGACTATGTCGACGCTCACAATTTCCATTACGCTTAGATGTGTGAACGAGACACTACTTGCCCGCATCCCAGCGACTGAAGTTTTTCCCGTCGTCGAGGACGGAAATCTTCCCGCCAAAGCCACTGCTTTTGAGGCTTTCCCTATCAGGGCGACGGTCTTTAGAGAAGGGCACGATTGCTACGCAGCTGAAGCTGTCCTTCTGCGCCCCGGAGGATCGATTCATTCACGCGCCCTTATGCGTGACATCGCTCCCGGCCTCGACCGCTATGAAGCATGGGTTATGCCCGATGCCGTCGGTCAGTGGAGTTTCAGGATCGACACCTGGTCTGATCCCTATGCAACGTGGCGCCATGACGCATCAGTCAAAATCGGTGCGGGCGTGGACGTTGAGTTGATGCTCGAAGAAGGCGCGCTCTTGATGGAACGTGCCGCCAGGGGCGAGGCGCTCAACAACCCCTCGCAAACCCAACCGACACGCTCAGCAATCGATACTCTTTTGGATGCGGCGAAGGGACTGCGCGATACCTCGCAAACTCCCCAGCGTCGTCTGTCAGCTGGTCTTTCGGCTCCCGTACGTTCGGTATTCCGGCAGTTCCCCCTCAGAGATCTCTATGGTTCGACGCGTACCTATCCCCTTTTCGTTGCTCGCAACCGCGCTCTTGCCGGCGCCTGGTACGAGATTTTCCCGCGTTCCCACGGCGCTTTCCAAGACTCGAAGGGACGCTGGGTTTCAGGAACCTTGCGCACCGCTGTCAAGGACTTGCCACGGATTGCTTCAATGGGGTTTAACGTCATCTATTTGACGCCCATTCACCCCATTGGATTGACCAACCGCAAGGGTAAGAACAATGCTTTGATCGCCCACAAGGGTGAACCTGGAAGCCCTTACGGAATTGGCTCAGCCGAAGGCGGACATGACGCGATCCATCCCGAGCTTGGCGACTTTGACGATTTCGATTACTTCGTTGAACAATCGCGCGAACTTGGCCTTGAGGTCGCGCTGGACATCGCCTTGCAGTGCTCACCCGATCACCCGTGGGTCAGTGAGCATCCCGACTGGTTCTCGCAGCGTGCTGATGGTTCCATCGCCTACGCAGAAAATCCCCCAAAGAAGTATCAGGATATCTATCCCCTGAACTTCGACCGCGACCCCGAGGGAATTTACACGGCCATCCGCGACATGCTCGAATTGTGGATTTCTCACGGCGTCACAATCTTCCGCGTTGATAATCCGCACACGAAACCAGTCCCCTTCTGGCTACGACTTTTGGAAGAGCTTCATACGCGTTACCCGGACGTGATCTTCCTTGCCGAGGCCTTCACCCGTCCTGCGATGATGCGAACCTTGGGCGCTGTCGGTTTTGACCAGTCCTACACCTATTTCGCGTGGCGAACCTACAAGGAAGAAATCGAAGAGTATCTCACCGAGCTCTCCCAAGAAACAGCTCACCTCATTCGTCCGACGTTCTGGCCAACAACCCACGATATTCTCACGGCTCAAATGACAACGGGCGGAACGGCAATTTTTGCTATCCGCGCTATGCTTGCGGCCCTTGGAGCTCCCTCGTGGGGAATCTACTCCGGCTATGAATGGGTTGAAAACGTCCAGCGTCCCGGAGCTGAAGAACCCAATGACAACGAAAAGTACGAGTTCAGGCCTCGTGATCCCAAGCTTGCCCAAGGGACAGGAATTCCTGCTCTATTGACGCTGCTCAACAGTGCGCGCGAGCGCCACCCCGCACTGCGTCAGCTCCACGACTTACGTATTCATCCCACGACCTCAGATCGACTTCTGTGCTTCTCAAAGCACGTTCCCGCTCGTTTCTCTCCTACTGGAATACCCGACACCGTCATCGTCGTCCTTTCACTCGATCCGGAAAATACGGTTGAGGGTGAAGTTTACGTTGATTTGAGTGGGCTTTCATTAGGTACCTCATCAGCTAACTTCACGGTTGTTGATGAACTCGACGGACAGCGTTACTCCTGGTCAACGACCAACTGGGTCCGACTGTCTCCCTGGGATCGACTCGGCCATGTCATGGCCATCGAAACCGAGTAATTACACGATCACCTTCGAACATGAGATGATGAACACATGGAACCTCAAGCGACATCAGTGGCCACAGACGTCCTCGATGCAGTAGCCGAAGGACGCTACGCTCTTCCTCACGACGTGTTGGGAGCACACCTTAGTGACGGCGTCGTCACCATTCGTACTGTTCACCATTTGGCAGATTCTGTTGAAGTGATCACTCCTGATAGGACCCTTCCCGCGACCCACGAGCACTCCGGAGTCTGGGTGTGCGCTTTCGAAACGGACGATATCCCCGACTACCGCCTGCGCGTCACCTATGGAGATCACTCGCAAGTCGTTGACGATCCCTATCGTTTCCTCCCGACTCTCGGAGAGATGGACACCTATCTCATCGGCGAGGGACGCCATGAGCGTCTCTGGGATGTCCTGGGAGCGCATATCACCCATTTCGATGGCCTCATGGGACCGGTCGACGGCGTTGCCTTCGCTGTGTGGGCACCCAATGCCCGCGCAGTTCGCGTCGTTGGCGACTTTAACTTCTGGGATGGCACCGCCCACTCAATGCGTTCCATGGGAGCTTCGGGAGTGTGGGAGCTCTTCGTTCCAGGCGTTGGAGTAGGCGCTCGCTACAAGTTTGAAATCCAAGGCCCCTCGGGTGATTGGTTCCAAAAGGCCGACCCGATGGCCCGAGCAACTGAGATTCCTCCCGCAACCGCTTCAGTAGTGACCGATGTGTTCCACACGTGGGAGGACGATGAGTGGCTGCGTGCACGGGAGCACACGAATCCGCATTCGGGTCCGATGTCTATTTACGAAGTTCATGCAGGCTCGTGGAAGCAAGATCTGGGATACCGTGGCCTTGCCGATGAACTCATCCCCTACGTTAAGAAGATGGGCTTCACGCACGTTGAGTTCATGCCTCTTGCCGAGCACCCCTTCGGTGGTTCCTGGGGATACCAGGTGACCTCCTATTTCGCACCAACCTCACGCTACGGAACCCCCGACGACTTCCGTTACCTGGTCGATCGCCTTCACCAAGAAGGTATCGGCGTGATCTTGGACTGGGTGCCCGCCCACTTCCCCAAGGATGACTGGGCACTTGCTCGCTTCGATGGCACTCCCCTCTATGAAGACCCGGATCCCCTCCGCGGGGAACACCCAGACTGGGGAACCTACGTCTTTAACTTTGGACGCACCGAAGTTCGTAACTTCCTTGTTGCCAATGCCCTCTACTGGCTTGACCAGTTCCATATCGACGGTCTGCGCGTTGACGCAGTGGCATCCATGCTCTACCTCGATTACTCCCGCAAGGACGGTCAGTGGCGCCCGAACCAGTATGGTGGGCGTGAAAACCTCGAGGCGATCTCTTTCCTTCAAGAAGCAACTGCAACGGCATATCGCTTGCACCCGGGCATCGTCATGATTGCCGAAGAATCCACTGCATGGCCAGGAGTGACTGCTCCGACTTCCGGCGGCGGCCTCGGTTTCGGTATGAAGTGGAACATGGGGTGGATGAACGACACCCTGCGTTATCTCTCGGAGGATCCGGTCAATCGCCGCTGGCACCACGGAGAACTCACCTTCTCCTTGGTCTATGCCTTCTCCGAGAACTATGTCTTGCCCCTGTCCCACGACGAGGTTGTTCATGGCAAGGGCTCGCTTGTCTCAAAGATGCCGGGTGACCATTGGCAACAGATGGCGGGCCTGCGCGCCCTCTATGCCTATCAGTGGTCTCACCCCGGTAAGCAGCTCCTCTTCATGGGACAAGAATTCGCCCAGGAGCAGGAGTGGAACGAAAGCTATTCTCTTGATTGGTGGCTCTACGATCGCCCCGATCACGCTGGGATGGCCGCTTTGGTCTCGCGTTTGAACGAACTCTACAGCGCCCACGCCGCGCTGTGGAACGATACCTACACCGGATTTGAGTGGATTGACGCCTCTGATGGCGACCACAACCTCATTTCCTACATTCGTAAGTCCGAGGCCGCGGGCGGACACAGCGCTCACGATGAGCTTGTCTGCGTCGTGAACTTTGCGGGTAACCCACACGAGGGCTACCGCGTTGGTTTGCCACACGGTGGTACCTGGCGCGAAGTCGTGAACACGGATGATCCGGCTTTCGGTGGTTCCGGAGTGGTCAACATCGGAGACCTTGTCGCCGAAGAGATCCCGTGGAATGGACGTCCTTTCTCCGTCGAACTTCGAGTTCCGCCTCTCGGCGGCCTCTGGCTCGCTCCAGAAAAGTAACAGCTACGAGCAAAAGGGAGGGGGTGCGGATCTCAGGATCCGCACCCCCTCCCTTTAACGTGCTCTAAAGTGAAGCGCCGTCTGATTAGATCATCAACAGGGATGAGAGACGACGACGAGCCGCCTTAACCTCGGGAGTGCTTCCGGCAATGCGGAAAAGATCCAAGAGACGCACGCGGTAGTCTTCTTTTTCTTCTTCCGATGCGTCTTCCATGAGCTGCAAGAGAACCTCGAAAGCCTCGGCGTGCTGACCTGCGGCAAAGAGTGCGTCGGCGCGGGCAGAGGGATCATCGCTTGCTGAGCTTTCACGCAAACGAAGATTCACACGAGCGCGATGATCTTTCGCGTCTTCGTCACGGGGATTCAACTCAATAATCTTGTCCCAAGCTGCACGAGCACCTTCCAAGTCACCGCGTTCTTCAGCTTCCAAAGCCGGGAGATGTTCTTCGGGGATCGGCTTAGCGACGTCCTGTCCGCTGACAGCAACTCGTCCGGTCACGCCCATTTGCTGGGCGGCTCGAAGAAGATCTTCGATAACCGGTGCAACCTGTTCCTTGGGAGCAACTCCCTGGAAGAGAGGAACCGGACGGGCACCGACCAAAGCGACAACAGTGGGAATAACTTGTACCTGGAAGGCCTGCGCAACGCGTGGTGCACGAGCGACATCGATTTCCACAAGCTGGAAAGCGCCCATTTTGTCACGAGCGAGTTCTTCCAAAGTTGTCAGAAGCTGCTTGGACTCCAATGACTGCGCCGCCCACAGCACGATGACCACGGGGACCTGCTGAGAGCGCGCGGCGACGGCCTCGAAAGTCGAATCATCGCAGGTATCGATCAGAGGAATATCAAGGCCCGTCCCCTGCTGGGATGTCGGTGCCTGCATCGCAGGATTTCCCTGGGGTGTCGGCTGTGCTCCACCCGAAGAGTGACCTCGCGCTGCCGCGGCGCTCAGATCCACGGCGCCGTGAGAATCGGCAGGCTGAGGGTTATGAGCCTCGTTATTCATGTCTATTAATCTCCCTTAACGTTGATCAGGGTTGCCCGCGTTATCGTCCTTTACGACCGAGCCGAGTGCACGTTCGGCACCCACCACGCTGATCACCTGTGAATCAGAACCCGACTTTGGGATGTGCAAGAGGACCGTTGCAACGTAGGTCGCTGTTGCTTTCCCCTTAACGGTATCATCGTCGCCCTCAGCAAGTGCTGCAGTCGTTCCTCCCAGACGCATTGTCGAGCGAGCAACAGTACGCTGATAGGTCTGAGTATAGGTGAAGGAAGCAACGACCAGTGACGAACCATCAACCAGCTGGACACCGACGATGGGGAACTCGTCCGAGACTTCAGCATGAGCTTGAACGTTTCCTGCGGCCTGCACAGCATCATTCAGGCTCTTTACGTCTTGAAGGTAGCGACGAGCAAAATCATCACCGGAATACTGGTCGTTTCCAGCGTTTCCGGAGTTGAGCATATCAACGTAACCCTGCAGCGCTTCCTTCGGGGTCTTGACGTAGCCCTGAGCATCCGCAGTCAAAGGTGCAGAGCCCTTTTCCATGTTATCGAGTTGGAACTGTGCGCCGCCCAACGCACGCGCCCACCCCAGAAGTTTGTACTGCGAGCGCGCATCTTCTTGGACTGCGAAAGCGATCACCGGCAACGAGGTCTGATCCGGGTTCGAAACATTCACAATGACGCGAGGCCAATCATTCGAATTCGAGACCGCAACCGATCCTTCATTCACGTTGAGTTTGGAGACCTCAGTATTTGTTGCTTTTGCGGCAGCATATTGGTCCGTGCGCATACGTAGTGCGCCACCTTCAAGACGTGCTTGAAGAAGTGCGGGATCGCGGCTGGCATCCGCCGTGTTGAGGGTGTCTTGAATCGAATCAAGAATGCGCTCGACACGGGCAGAATCTAAGTTCGGAGCGCTTGCCGAGGCCTGAGCAGTAGTTTCGGGGGCAACCAAGTCCCCGCTGCCGCAGGCAGCCAAAACGAAAGCGGGAATAACAAAAACAGGAAGAAAACGTCGTGCGCTCATATCACTGTTCCTTCTTTCCGCGTTCCTTAGAGGACATCCATCCACCGATAATCTGCCCCCACGGACGCTTCTCGGCAGTATCTTCGCCTGTCCCTTCTTCGTCCTTGGGAACCTGTGGAATCAGTCCAGTGTCGAATTCCTGTCCGCCGATGATCACGCGATTCTCACCATTTTCACGTGCCTGACGAAGCGCACGACGCGAGGGCAGGACCGCACCGGGTCGAATGCTCGACAAGTCGATAATGCCGGTGTCCGTGGATTCACGCTGAGGAGGATCAACGTGTTCATCCACGCTCACAATCCCGTGGCGGCCAAACCGCGGTTCTTCTTCGGGCTGCGCATTGCCCTCAGTTTCAGCAAGAATCTCTGGGGCCTTAGGAGAATACTCGTCGCCTGGATTTTCTTCTTCCTTGGAAAGCCCCTCATTTTCACCGGTAGAAAGTTCCGTTTCCTCCACGACTTCGTCATCTTCTGTCACTTGGACTTCCGGCTCGCCAGCCACTTCTTCCTCAAAGAAAGACAGCGCCTTCGAAGGAGCCTGAGGATCGTCTTCATAAGCATCCGTATCCGAGTGTTGACGTTCGCGCCAAAGAGCAAAGCCCACCAGTGCACCAGCGACAAGCAGGAAGAGCAGAGCAATGATTCCCGAAGCAATCGCCAAGATATTCTTATGCGGGGTCTTCCACGTCATGGTGACGGTCAGGTCGGATGCAGTCTTCCCATCGGAAGTAATGACAAGAGAGCGACCTACGGGGACATCGCGAAGGGTCATTGTCGCGCTCGAGGCGGCGGTGGCCTCGTCAAGCCACATATCTCCGCCAGCTGCCGACAAACTCGGTGTTGCGCTCGTCGAAGGCGAAGGCTGGGGGGAAGCCTCCGGGTTCTGAGGTTGATCGCTCGAGGGGGAAGGAGAGGGCGTCGGCGTGGGAGAAGCACTTACTTGCGCGTCATGCCCCTGGATCAAAAGATTGCTGCGATTAGCAGAAATACCAGTAATTTCAGCGTAGGAGAGATCTGAAACCCATCCTCGAACATCAGAAGAGGTACCCAATGCCATCGTGACTTGTTGACCAGATGCCGAAGAAGCGGTAACCGTCACTTCGCCGCCCTCAAGCTGGAAGAGCCCCTCGCGGGTGATAACAACCGGCTGCTCAGGTGAAGCAGTGGCACTGATTTGCTGCGCAGGCTTCCAAATAGTTAAAGCCAACACGGCAACGATCGCTGCAATCACCGCAACTGCACATGCAGCAATTGCTCCTGGAAATCTCTTGAGCTGATCCACTCGGACTCTCCTAGTAATGGGATACTGTCAACCTCTAGTTGTAACTCTACGGGCAAACAACACGAGTGCATACTGGAGGTGTCTCACGCCACGTGCACGTAGCCGATCACGCCCATTATGCCGGTCGAAGACCACGTTTCCAACAGTTAAGGTGCCAGTGTCGCCGAGCGCGAACACCCTGTTCTAAACCGTAGGCTCGTTCTTCAGGCCATGCGACAACATGTGCACTCCCCACCGTAACAGGCTGCAAACACGCGGGACATGTGTAGGTTTTGGAAGAGGTCCGAAGATATTGGACCTGATAGTAATCACCATCGGGTCCAATTTCACTGCGCGCCATTGAGGCGAGAGCAGAGACCTGAAGTGGCCTACTCTCGCCCCACGGACGCTTACGAGATCGTTTTCCTCTCACTCCACTACTGTGCCACGGCGCAAAACCCGATGCACATTAAGGGCAGAATCAACCTCGACCACATCGGCGAACTTATCGGTTTCGAGACTTCCAATACGGTCATCACCCAAAATGGTTGCGCCTTGAACCGAGGCCATGTAGACCGCATCGACCAGCGGAATCCCACCAAGAGTGGAAGCAACGCGCACGCAATCCAGCAAGTGTGCGGTTCCACCTGCAATGGATTCTCCTTGTGCAAGACGGGCAATGCCGTCACGAACCACAACGTCTTGAGGACCGAGGGTGTAAGCACCATCGGGCATACCGGCAGCTGCCATTGCGTCCGTAATAAAGACAACGTGGTCGCGGCCCACCAACTCGTAGACATCACGAACCAAGAGCGGATCGACATGGACGTTGTCGCAGATGAGCTCGGCAACCGCGCCGCCGCGTGCGGCATCCGAGAGGAACTCTGCGATCGGGCCGGTGTCGCGGTGGTGAAGCGGACGCATCCCATTGAAGAGGTGGGTAATGGTCGCGCGCGGGCCACGGCTGGTGGTGGACTGGGCAAAACGGAGCCGTGAGTATTCCAATGCCTCACGAGCATATACAGAGGTCGAATCCGTATGTCCCCAGGAGGGAAGCGCTCCTCCGTCGATCAGGGCTTCCGCAACCGAGCCTTCACCGTATGCACGAGGCTTTTCGGGGGCAAGGGTCATGGAGAGGGCATACCCCTCACACAGGTCGATCAATTCTCGAGTGAGATCGGGATCGGGATCGACGATATAGGTGGGATCTTGCGCTCCACAACGTGCGTGTGAAACGAAGGGGCCCTCGAAGTGGATTCCCGCAAGCTCCCCCTGCTTGGCCAGAGAAGCAAGAGTGCGGGCTCGAGCTTTCAGAGTATCGGCATCGGCCGTCACACACGAGGCAACCAAGCTGGTCGTACCATGGCGACGGTGTTCCATGACCGCAACCATTGCCGCTTCGCCAGTTGTGGCATTGGGGAAAGATTCGCCGCCACCACCGTGGCAATGGACATCAACCAGCCCAGGAAGGAAGGTTGAATCACTGGGGGCAGGAAGATCTCCTTCATAGTCTGCAGCGGCACATACACGGGTAATGAATTGGCCTTCGATCTCAATAACACCATCGTCAATGATGGAGTCCTTCAGGATTACGCGGCCTCGCATAATTTGTTGATCCATAGCTCTATTTTGTCACACTGACCAGCGCTTTCGCAGTCAATTTCCGCTCATCACCTGAGCAATTGCCTCCGCTTGTTCAAGAAGTTCTGAGGAGGGTATTCCCTCATAAGATTCGACAAATTGATATCCCGCGCGCGGGTCTTTCACCGCAATGACACGGCCATTTTCGATGATGAAAGGCCGAAACATTCCGTTCTTCGTTGGACAAATCGCGTGTTCTGCTTGAGCGTCGGCCAGACACGAACGGTCTGCATAACCAACGTGAATCTCGTCAAAAGAAGGAAAGGAAATGAGCGAACGGGCTTCCTCGGCATGAGTGCGCAGGAGTGCGTCAAGATCTGCACGGTGATATCCCATTGGCGTGTGGATAATTGGAAAGTCTTGCCCAGGCTTTTCCTGTGCGGCCCCCTCTAAAGCTCGAGCGGCCTCGCGCTTGGGAATGCCCGCCCAACGCGCAAGGTCTTCAGCGCTCACTGGCCCATGTCCCCAGGCGTAACGGCGCGCAAGGTTCACCAGTGCGGCCTCGTAATCTTTTTCTCCCTGAGCGACGCCATCCGCGGGCGGCAGCTTGCCCGCGTCAATGAAAAGGAAAGATTTTCCCCGCCTGGGGCCCCCAGCAAGATAGCCAGAAATATGCAGATCCAAGAAGAGGTTCCGGCGATCAACGAAGACCCCCTTCTCCCCTGCTCGACGCGCAGCCTCGCGCTGTGGTCCAGTCCCTGTTTGGATCCCTGCCTCCTCCCAGACGCTGCAAAGCTCTTCTCGACTTTGCGGGCCGAAGTCACGAATCTGTTTGCACGCGATCTGTGCCGCTTCTTTGACGAGGCCCGGAGTCAGTCCCTCTTCTTCGAAAGACCGGAGCCATCCGTTATATCGATGCCGCAGCAGCAAACGAAGCCAATGATGGTCCTCGGCACAGGTGACGTGGATAGTCCCTCGCATGGGCCACGAGCGCACAAGCAGGCAACTTTCAAAAGCCTGATCAATCTGTGTAATGGATGGGACACGAAGGCGAAGATTGATTGCCCAAGGAGTCGAGGAAGGTTGCTGTGCTTGGAGAGCAAGAAGCGTGCGCACAGCATCGCGAGGGTCCTCAGCTGCGGTGGCTTTGACGAGGCCATGGCAGATAATACGTGCGAGGCTTCGCTGGGTGGATGCGTCCATCGCGGTTCTAGAACAAACGTGAGTCGGGATCGTCGAAACCACGCATCGCGTCGTAGTCCAAGATCAAGCAGTCAATCCCGCGGTCCTGGGCAAGCGTTCGGGCCTGTTTGGTGATCTCTTGAGCCGCAAAAATGCCGCGAATCCCGTCGAGAAGTGGATCGCGTCCGAGAAGAGAGAGGTAACGCGTGAGTTGATCGACGCCATCCATTCCGCCGCGTCTCTTCACTTCAATCGCGACTGGTAGTCCTTGCGGGTCTCGCACTAAGAGGTCAACGGGGCCGACCGGCGTGGGGTACTCGCGGCGAACAAGTTCCCACCCTTCTCCAAGGATCTGAGGGACCTGTTCGGCAAGGAGCTCCTGAAGGTGCGTTTCGACCCCGTCTTTAACCAGGCCTGGGTCAACGCCGAATTCTTCGCTCACATCGCTGATAATTTCGTGGATTCGGATGACGAGACGGTCATCCGTTTTATCGGCTTGTACTTGCCAAATCTGGGTGACGCCGTCGAGTTCTTCGCCTTCTTCAGGAGTCTCGGTAGTGACAGTACACGGCGCGTTCATCCAGTTCAGGGGCTTATATGATCCGCCATCAGAATGGATAAGGACCGAACCATCCGCCTTATGCATAATCAAGCGGACTGCACGATCGAGGTGTGCACTGAGACGACCGGAGTAGTCAACTGTGCAAGAGGCAATAAGGACGCGCACAAGCCCGCCTTTCAGGACTTCGAGTAGAACTTAACTTTGAACTGCGGGTGGTTCGGATTCACACCACGATACAAGACCGTTGTAGGTCAAAGGTTCGACTGCGACATCCAAAAAAACATCCCCTGAGGCCAGCCGAACCTCGACCATGGAACCATCGGTCGAGCGCTGCAGGGGAAGGGAAACTTCAAAGCCGTGCCTTGGGAGAACAACGTGAGGCTTCATCGAAAGCGCGATGAGACGATACCAGCACAAACGATCGCCCTGATATTGGCCAATACCTGACATCCAGCCTGAATGTGAGTCGAGACGTGCCCATGCGCGGAATGCGCCGACTTGCTGGTCGAGACGACGAGCGCGCACATTAACGTAGCCCCAGAGGGCGAAAAGGGCAAAGAGGAGGATCACGATTGCGTAGATAACGAAAACCATGAAAACCTCCTGACAAAAATGAGGGTGTGCGGACAGTTTAACGCCCGCACACCACTCATCTACATCTGGGAAGCGTGTTCCACGACAATCGTAATAAAGTCGGAATCTACCGATGCCAGACCTTGATCGATGTCGAAGTCGACAACGCCGCCTTCAGTCGTCACGCTTACGCGGCCCGAAACGAGGCCCGCGAGCAGTGGCTGTCTGCCGGGAAGCACACCAATTGAACCGTCTGTTGCAGGAAAACTCACGTGGGAAGCGCTCCCGTGCCACAACCTACCTTCGTGTGAGACGACCTCTACCTGCAGCTGTTCAGTGGCAGGCACGTCAGTTGTCCTTCTCGATTTCGTGCCAACGACGTTCCAGATCGTCGATGCCACCAATGTTGTAGAAGGCCTGCTCGGGTACCTGATCGTAGTATCCCTCGGCGATGCGCTTGAAAGCTTCGATCGTTTCAGACAGCGGAACTGTCGAGCCTTCAACACCGGTGAACTTCTCAGCCATGTAGGTGTTTTGCGAGAGGAACTGCTCAATGCGGCGTGCACGTGCAACGGTCACCTTGTCTTCTTCAGACAATTCGTCGACACCCAAGATCGCAATGATGTCTTGGAGTTCCTTGTTCTTCTGCAAAATCGCCTTCACATGAGTTGCCGTGTCGTAGTGCTCACGACCAACCAGTGCGGGGTCAAGGATTCGAGAAGTCGAAGCCAAAGGATCAACAGCCGGGTAAATACCGCGGGAAGCAATTTCACGCGAAAGCTCAGTGGTTGCATCCAAGTGCGCGAATGTTGTTGCCGGAGCCGGGTCCGTGTAGTCATCGGCAGGGACGTAAATTGCCTGAAGCGAGGTGATGGAGTGGCCACCTGCCGAGGTAATACGTTCCTGGAGCTGCCCCATTTCATCAGCCAAGTTCGGCTGGTAACCAACAGCGGAGGGCATACGGCCCAGCAGCGTCGATACCTCAGAACCAGCCTGGGTGAAACGGAAGATGTTATCGATGAAGAGCAGCACGTCCTGATGCTGGACATCACGGAAGTACTCCGCCATGGTCAGGCCGGTCAGTGCAATACGCAAACGCGTGCCCGGGGGCTCATCCATCTGTCCGAAGACCAGTGCTGTCTTATCAAAGACTCCCGCCTCTTCCATCTCATGAATGAGGTCATTTCCTTCACGCGTACGTTCACCAACGCCCGCGAAGACTGACACACCACCGTGGTTCTGGGCAACACGCTGAATCATTTCCTGAATCAGAACGGTCTTGCCCACGCCTGCGCCACCGAAGAGGCCAATCTTGCCACCCTGAACATATGGGGTGAGCAAATCAATGACCTTGATACCCGTTTCGAACATCTTCGTACGGGCCTCAAGTTGGTCGAAAGCTGGGGGCTGACGGTGAATGGGCCAACGCTCGGTGATCTCAAGCTGTTCCCCGGGCTTAAGGTTCAAAACATCGCCCGTCACGTTGAAAACGTGTCCCTTGGTGATATCACCAACCGGTACCGAAATCGGCGCGCCGGTATCGGTGACGACTGCACCGCGAACCATGCCGTCGGTCGGCTTCAGGGAGATCGCACGCACGAGGTTGTCACCGAGGTGCTGTGCAACCTCAAGGGTGATGGTCTGGCTGGTCTCTCCCTCGCCTTGCCCCGTTAAGTTCACATCAACGTGCAAAGCGTTGTACAGCGGAGGAATCGCATCCGGCGGGAATTCGACATCGACAACGGGGCCGACAACGCGCGCGACCCGTCCCTGTCCAGTTGAAGTTGTAGTCATTTGTGTATTCTCCATGTGCACGGGCCTCAGCCCTGGACCAATGCGTCGGCACCGCCCACGATTTCCGTGATCTCTTGAGTGATTTCCGCCTGGCGGGCCGAATTCGCCAGACGCGTGTATTTCGTAATTAGTTCTTCCGCGTTATCAGTTGCCGTGTGCATCGCGCGTTGGCGCGAAGCCAGTTCTGAAGCCGCGGCTTGCAAAAGGACATTACGAATTCTGCTAGACACGTAAAGCGGCAGTACGGTGTCAAGAACCGCTTCAGGTGAGGGAATGAACTCGTACTCGGGAAAAATTTCAGTATTTTCCTCGTGAGCGCCACGTTCTTGCTCTCGTTCGCTATCTCCTTCAGGAGCATCGACAACGGAAAGCGGAATCATGCGTCGAACTTCGGGTACCTGGCTCATCATCGACTTGAATTGCGTGTAGACCAAGTAAACTTCGCACACGCCGGAAAGGTGATGCGGATCCGTGAATCGTTCAAGAAGTTCGCGAGCGATCTGGTTGCTGACCTCCCGAGAGGGGGAATCCGATTCGCCTTCCCAAGAGTCTTCGATCTGCACTCCGCGGAAACGGAAGTACGCTTGCGCACGACGACCGTAGGTGTAGAGAACGGGGATCTTCCCCTCTTCTTCCAGACGTTCAATGAGCCTTTCGGCCTCGCGAAGGATCGTCGCCGAATAAGCGCCCGCCATCCCTCGGTCCGAGGCCACCACCAAGACCGCAACGCGCCGCGTATCGTGGCGTTCCCGGGTCAAGGGGTGCTCAAGATCCGTGTGGATGGCAACGGCGGCAACCGCCTGCGTAAGGGCCTTTTCGTAAGGCCCCAATTCGGTGGCTGCACGACGGGCAGCACCGATACGCGAGGCTGCAATCATTTCCATCGCACGAAAGACCTTAGCCAGCGTTTGCGTTGACGCAATCCGCTGTTTATAGATCCTTTGTTGTCCACCCATTATCAGGCCTCGGAGGCTGCAGGACGAGAACGGACGATCTGCTCTTGGGAACGCTCAGCCTGAACTTCACCGTCGTCAAGGTTGCCTGCTCCCTTACGAGCACTCACCCACTGACTGTGGAAGGCTTCCACGCACGAGCGAAGCTTCTCTTCGTTCTCCTTCGTGAGTTCACCGGTTGCGGCAATCTCGTCGAGAACCGAGGAATTCGAGTGCAGGTAGTCAAGCAATCCGCTTTCGAAAGAAAGCACCTCATTGACCTCAAGGTCGTCGAGGAATCCGTTGGTTCCTGCCCAGATTGACGCAACCTGATCTTGAACGACGTAGGGAGAGTTCTGGGGCTGCTTGAGGAGCTCCATCAGACGCTCACCACGCGTGAGCTGTCGGCGAGTTGCCGCATCGAGGTCCGAAGCAAACATTGCGAATGCCGCCATCGAACGGTATTGCGCAAGGGTGAGCTTCAAGGTACCTGCAACCTTCTTCATGGCCTTAATCTGCGCGGCACCGCCGACACGAGACACCGAAATACCGACGTCTACAGCAGGACGCTGGTTCGAGTTGAAGAGGTCGGACTGCAAGAAGATCTGGCCGTCAGTAATGGAAATAACGTTCGTCGGAATGTAAGCCGAGACGTCGTTTGCCTTGGTTTCAATGATCGGCAAGCCCGTCATCGATCCGCCACCGAGGTCATCGGAGAGCTTTGCGCAACGCTCGAGGAGGCGCGAGTGCAAGTAGAAGACGTCACCGGGGTAGGCTTCACGCCCCGGCGGACGGCGCAGCAGGAGGGAAACTGCACGGTAGGCCTCGGCTTGCTTAGAAAGATCGTCGAAAACGATAAGGACGTGCTTACCCTGGTACATCCAGTGCTGGCCGATTGCAGAACCCGTGTAGGGAGCCATGTACTTGTAGCCTGCAGGATCCGAGGCGGGAGAGGCAACGATCGTCGTGTATTCCAAGGCGCCGGCATCTTCAAGGGTTGAGCGCACGGATGCGATGGTCGAACCCTTTTGGCCGATCGCCACGTAGATGCAGCGTACCTGCTTATTGACGTCGCCACTGAGCCAGTTATCGCGTTGGTTGATGATGGTATCCAGCGCGATCGCTGTTTTACCGGTCTGGCGGTCACCAATGATGAGCTGGCGCTGACCACGACCGATCGGAATCATCGAGTCAATGGCCTTCAGACCGGTCTGCAGCGGCTCGTGGACGGATTTACGCATCATGACGCCGGGAGCTTGGAGTTCCAGTGCGCGACGCCCATCCAGATCAGTGATCTCACCGAGGCCGTCGATGGGACGCCCCAGGGGGTCGACCGTGCGCCCCAGGTATCCGTCGCCAACGGGAACGGAGAGAACCTCACCGGTGCGGTAAACAGGTTGTCCTTCTTCAATCGACGAGAAGTCACCGAGAATAACGGTACCGATCTCGCGCTGTTCGAGGTTCATCGCCAAGCCCAGCGTTCCATCTTCGAAACGCAGAAGCTCGTTCGCCATGGTGCCGGGAAGGCCCTCAACGCGAGCAATGCCGTCGGCGGTTTCCGTGACATGTCCGACCTCGTCGGTCACGACCTGTGCGGGTTGGTACGATTCCACGAAGGAGTCGAGCGCCGCCCGTACTTCCTCGGGGCTAATGGACAGATCAGCCATTGAGTTATCCTTCTATCTATTCCTCGAACACATCGGGCTAACCGACGATCGAACGTTTCAAAGCACCGACCCGCGTGGCCAGTGATGCGTCGACGCGCTCCGTGCCCATTCGGACGACGAGGCCGCCGAGCAGATCCGGACGCAAAGTGTAGGTTGCAGAGACCGGGCTTCCCAGTTTCTTCTCGAGAATCTTTTCAAGACGATTCTTCTGATCCTCGCGCAGTTCTTGAGCCGATTCGACAAAGACGAAGCGCCGACCTGATAGCTGTGCAGCGCGCGCAGCGAGGCCTCGAAGCTTCTCTAAGAGGTGGCCGTGAGAGGCTCGACCGACGCTGCGGCGCAGGAGGCGCAAAGTTGGATGGTTCACGACGCTACCGAAAACCCGCTGTGCCAAGTCAGCACGTCCCTTGGGGGACAAGGCCGACAAATTAGACAGCTCGTTTCGCAGATCGCGATGAGACTGGAGGAAAACAGCAATTGCAACCAATTGCGCTTCTGTCTCTTCAAGAACCCCGTCAAGCTGAGCATTGAGCAGGACTGCATCGCAACCCGCATCTTCAATTCTCAGCACGATGTCACGCGGACGAGACCAGTGCCCCTGCCCCAGGTCATGCAAACACTGAAGCGAAACTTCACCCACAACAGGGCCGAAAAGACGGTCAATAAGAGAGTCTTTGTCGGTCTGACTCCGCGCGGGATCAGTAAGGGCACGCTGAACGGAAGAGTGTGTGCGTAGGAAATCCGCGACACCAAACAAATCTTCCGCAAGCGTCATACGGTCACCATTCACCTGCGTCAGGCGTTCGCGTAACTGCTCAGGAGTCATCAGTTCACACCGCCAACGGGAATTTCTTCGGCCTCGAGCTCATCAAGGAAACGATCGACCACACGCGCAGTGAGATCGGTGTTTTCTAGATGCTCGCCCACCAGTTTCTCCGCAAGCTCACTGGCAAGCAGGCCGACATCGCTACGCAGCGAAATTTGCGCAGCCTGGCGTTCGGCGAGAATCTGACGCTGAGCCGCGTCTTGAACTCGCTGTGCTTCCGCTAGTGCCTCATTGCGAGCCTGAGCGATGATCTGCTGGGCTTGCGCACGCGCATCCTCACGGATCTGGTGCGCCTCCGCCTGAGCGTTGCGCAGCAGCTCATCCTTTTCGCGAGAGGCTGCAGCAGAATCTGCGCGCGCCTTCTCAGCGGCCTCGAGGCCTTCCTGAATCGCTTCGCGTCGCTCGTCGATCATTGAGTAGATCCGCGGCAGCGCATAACGACCGACGACCAGAAGAATGATCAACAGGATCAGCGCTGACCAGAAAATCTCATAAAGAGGGGGAAGGACAACGCTGATTCCTCCGACCGATTCTTCGGACATAGGAACAAGCATCGTGAACATCAGACGATGAAGGGCAGAACGAAGCCGATCAGGCCAAGAGCTTCAGCAAGTGCCGCACCAATGATCATGTTGGTGAAGAGCTTGCCGGCAACCTCAGGTTGGCGTGCAGTTGCTTCCTGGGTCTTTCCAACCAAAAGGCCAATGCCGATAGCGGGGCCAATGGTCGCGAGGCCGTAGCCGATGTAGGCAAGGGATCCGGTCATTTTTCTTTCCTTTTCCTTGGGTGAATCAGTCGAAGGCGCAAGAAGCCTTTAGTGTTCTTCGACTGAAAGTCTGATGTAGACGGCCGTCAGCATGGCGAAAATGTACGCTTGCAGGACAGCAACGAAAATTTCGAAGAGAGTCGCGGCAACTGCTGCAACTCCAGTTAAAGCAGCGCCTGCTTTCATTGCACCGACAGCCATGAGGAGATTCGAGGTACCGAAGTAGGTCAATCCAAGCAGCAAGTGACCCGAGATCATATTGCACAGAAGACGGATGGCAAGCGTTACGGGACGAACGATGAATGTCGAGAAGAATTCAATCGGCGTAATCAAGAAGTAGATCGGCCACGGCAACCCCTTGGGGAATAGCTGTGACTTGAAGAAGTGGAAGAATCCGTACTGTTTGATTCCGGCGCCAACGAATGCAACATAGGCGATGACGGCAAAGACGAGCGGAACCGCCATGACTGAGGAAGCTGCGATATTCATTCCCGGGATAACGCCCTGAATGTTCATGAAGAGAACACCGAAGAAGACAACGCCCAAGAACGCCGCCCAACGCCTTCCACGGCCCTCCCCCAGCATCGCAATAGAGATCCCGTTACGGACAAACTCTGCGGCCATTTCCAAAAGGACCTGACCACGGCCCGGCACAAGCTTGAGACGCCGCGTTCCGACCACAAAGAGCAGGCACAGCACCGTTCCGGCAAACACCCGAACCAAGGTCAGACGATTGAACTGGAAGAGCGTTCCTTCACCGAAAATCGTGTCGGGGAAGAAATCGCCGATACCCGGCGCATGTGGCGCCTGCGTCACCGCAGGTACGAAAGTCAGAACAACGACGAGAGCAACAACACCGATCAAAACCATGTACCACAAGGGCATGACAAAACGGCGTTGCGCGGTTTTCTCTTCGCCGAGAACTGTCGCTTCCACGTGTTTCACTTCCTCACTAGGGTCAACCCGGTCTAGTGTAGCCCAGCTGGTTGCGTTGATGAAGTTATACGTCCAGAGGGTGTCCTCTGAAAGATCCCTCAGTCATTTTCTTCGTTATACGACGTGCTCTCAGTTCGAGAGTACTCACGCATAATGCGCGAAAAAGTAACGCCAAGGTAGATGAACACGAGGAAATGCTCGCAAATAAGAACAAGTCCAACGACGATCGCAGATACACCCCAGGCTTTGCTCAGGAACAGCCCAACGATGAGGACAAGAAAAGTCCCTCCCATATGAGCCCAAACCCATGCGGAACGATTGAGAGGGTCTGCGCAGATCATGGCGCGCACGCACACTGTTGTGACCGCACCAAGAACGATCATGCAGCCAGAAAGAAGAAGGCTCTTGCGTCCCCACCCCGCGTACAGGGCCCAAGCCAAAGCGACACCGGCACCGATGAGGATGACGATACCCAAGCGTCGAACGGCCTGAAGAAGCTCCTCGCTTCGAGCTTGCAATGAGTCAGTCATTGTGTCTTTCCTCTTTCTCGTCTACGTCGAGGCCCGCGGCCAAATAGCAGGGAATAGGTCGGGAATTCCGATGCGGTGAAACGCATGCCGATGAAGAGGGCTGGCAGCGTACACAAAGCGACGACCCTCCAGTCATACGTCAAGAGAGCGACAGGAGGGAAAGCAACCAATGCGGTCCACATCCACAAAATTGCCACAACGCCGCGGTGTGAGTGGCCTCGTTCAAGCAGGCGATCGTGGAAGTGCGAGCGATCCGCGTGGAAGGGACTCTTTCCTCGGAGCATACGTCGAACACTGGTGACGACGAGGTCGCCAATCGGCACGAGGATCACGGAGATCGGCAGCAGCAAGGGAAGCAAGGAGACAATGAGCTGCTGACTGCCCAGAAGCGAGGGGTCAACCTGGCCCGTCACGATGATGCCAGCCGATGCGAGCACAAGACCCATTGTCTCTGAGCCGCCGCCCATCATGATCGATGAGGGATGGTAGTTAAACCAGAGGAACCCTAGGCAGACCCCCACCAAGGTGATGACCGCCAATGAAGCGGTGGTCGCATAGGAGGCAGCTCCCATGATTCGGGTGAGCACATAGGAATAGACGAAAAATGCAGCAGCTCCAATACCAACGATTCCCGCGGCAAGGCCGTCCAAGCCGTCAATAAAGTTCACCGCATTCATGATGCCGACGATCAGAAGAACAGTGAGCATCAGCGACAGCCGTGAGGATCCAATCGTCAGACCGAAAATGGGGAAACTGACCAATTGGACGCCGTTGAAAGCCATCGCCCCCGCAATGAGAATCTGCCCAGACAGCTTCGTCATCCAGTCAAGTTCTACGACATCGTCGACAACGCCAAGCGCACACATCGCACACGCTCCGCCTACAACTGCCCATGCTGTGTTCGTTTCAAAAAGCGGTGCCATGTAGGGAATACGCGCGCTAATGAGCATCGTGATGACCAACGCAATGGTGATTGCGATGCCTCCAAGCCGAGGAATCGGCGCAGCCTGGATATCTCGGCTTCGCAGTTTGGGGACGATCCCCCATTTCAGGCATGCCCATCGCACGAGTGGCGTCAGCAGGACCGTCAATGCGGCCGCGACAACCATCAGCAGGACATAGACCTTCACGGCGTCGATGTCTCCTCCCTCAGCGCGTTGCGGGTTGGTATCCCAGCACAGTAGCAATATCTTTGAGGGCCCATGCGCCTTCACGCAGCAGTGTCGCATCCCCATGCGCACAATCAATGATTGTTGAGGGAACGCCACTCTTGGTCGGCCCTGAATCCACGTAACAGTCTACAGTGCCGCTGAAGTATCCACGTGCTTCTTCCACATTGGTCGCGGGAGGGAGCCCCGTGAGGTTCGCGGAAGTAACTGCCATAGGGCCGACTCTGCTCAAAAGCTCACACACGGCCTCGTGAGCAGGCATACGCAAAGCCACGGTTCCACCGGTTTGTCCCAGATCCCAGTCGACACTCGGGTTGGCTTGGACGATCACGGTCAGTGCCCCCGGCCAGAAGGATTCCATGAGCCTAATGGCGTCGGCGCTCAGATTAGTAGAGACCTCGTAGGCCTGCTCGACAGAAGCAAGCAGTACCGGAGGAGGCATGGTTTCATTCCGACCTTTCGCGGCAAGCAGTGCGCGAACTGAGTCATGGTTATCCGCACGTACTCCGATCCCGTAGACGGTGTCGGTAGGGAGAACAACGAGGTCTCCATTGGCAATTCGCGAACTCACAAAGGCAAGATCAGCCAGATCCCATCCCATGCGGCAATCAAGAATATGCTCCACCGTTTCTACTCTCCTTCGGTACATCGAGCGAACAAAAAGCGTGGGACACCAGCTAAATCACTGAGCGTTCGGATCTGAGTGAACCCGCAATAGCGTGCATATTCCCTCAAGGTCAGCGCTTGCGATGCCGAGTGTTCCATGGCTAAAAGACCATCTCTCATCAGCAAATCATGACAACGGTCAATCAGTAGCTTGGGGATCTGCGTCCCGTCCTCCCCTCCCCCGTAGAGCGCCATAGCCGGGTCGCGCTGCGCTTCAGGCTGAGTCGGCGCCTCCCAGGATGGAACGTAGGGAGGATTGGTGACGAGAAGCGCAACTTTCCCATCCAGGTCCTTGAGCGTCGAGGCCTGGGTTGCATCCCCATTGACGAGGCCAACGCTGGCGTGGGAGTAGGCGGCGACATTGCGCTGTGCGTAGGAAAACGCCGAGGGATCCACTTCAACGGCTGTCACGTGGTGTCTTCCCTCGAGGCTCAAAGAAAGCGCAATTGCCGCCGATCCGCTGCACAGATCAACCCAGTGCCCCTCTGGAATCCCTTCCTTCGAAATCAGCTCCAGAACGTGTTCCACAAGCATTTCTGTTTCGGGGCGAACGGTAAAGACCCCCTCGCCCGAGTGAAGCTTAAGTCCCCGAAAATACATACAACCGGTGACATGGGAACGAGGAATACGACGCGCTCTCTTCGTAACGGCGTTGCGGTAGCTGGCCTCGGCGAGGGAAGGGACTTCGAAGGGCGCGCGAAGAAGAGAATCCACGCCCAGCGCCCACGCGAGAAGGTAGCGGGCCTCGGCTACAGGTGAGGCTCCCCCACTGTCAGTTGAGAGTTCCTCGAGCTGAGCGCTCCCCCAAGCGAGGAGCTCAGATTGAGTGCTCATACATGCGCATCTGCAGATGCGAGGCGTTCTGCCTCGTCTGCGCTTTGGAGAGAAGCAATGATGGGATCGAGCGCGCCATCGAGGACTTGGTCAAGGTTGTAGGCCTTAAATCCACTGCGGTGATCGGCGATGCGGTTCTCCGGGAAATTGTAGGTACGGACGCGCTCGGATCGGTCGACGGTGCGCACCTGGGAAAGACGCTGTGCGGAGGCTTCAGCTTCACGTTTAGCTTTGGCCTCAGCAGCCAATCGCGAGGCAAGAACACGCAGCGCTGCTTCTTTATTCTGCAGCTGCGATTTCTCGTTCTGCATGGAGACGACGATTCCCGAGGGAAGGTGGGTGATACGCACCGCGGAATCGGTTGTGTTCACCGACTGACCGCCTGGACCCGATGAGCGGTAAACATCGATTCGCAGGTCATTGGGATCGATAACAATTTCGTCATCAACTTCGAGTTCGGGCATGACGAAGACACCGGCAGCGCTGGTATGGACTCGTCCCTGTGATTCGGTTACGGGAACGCGCTGGACTCGGTGTACTCCCCCTTCGTACTTCAGGTGTGCCCACACGCCTTCATCGGGAGTGGGGTTACCACTTGCTCGCAGGGCAAGTGTGATTTCCTTATAGCCGCCCAATTCGGTGTAGGTAGAGGACAGTTCGCTTGTCTTCCAGCCCTTCGAGTCCGCATAGCGCAGATACATTCTGGCAAGGTCAGCGGCAAAAAGTGCGGATTCTTCACCACCTTCGCCAGCCTTGATTTCCAAGATCACGTCACAGGCGTCATCGGGATCTCGTGGAGCAAGAATCGAGAGGAGATGTTCGTGCGCTGATTTTTCTTCTTCTTCGAGCGCGGGGATTTCCTCGGCGAAAGAAGGATCATCTTCAGCAAGTTCTTGCGCGGCCTGAAGATCGTCGCGCGCATGAGCGAGCTGATTGGCTGCCGCTTTAATGCGGGAAAGTTCGGCGTAGCGGCGGGAAAGCTGTTTGAGCAGCGATGGGGAGGAAAGGACCTCAGGATCAGACATTCGCGTTTCAAGCTCCGCGTATTCCTCAAGCAAGGCATCCAATGCGGAGAATTCTACGCCGCGACAATTCAGTACTGACCCGCCCCCACACCTATTAACGGGTTCGCTGTATCCACACGGCGGCGCGGACGCCATCGTGTCGTCGGCGCCGACTGCGAGCTCACTTGGAGGGGCGCACGCGCTTTCCGTAACGCGCCTCGAAACGGGCGACACGGCCGCCGGTGTCAAGAATCTTCTGCTTGCCGGTGTAGAACGGGTGGCAAGCCGAGCACACGTCCACGCGCATCTCACCGGAGGTGAGGGTGGAACGGGTGTGGAACGTGTTACCGCACGTGCAGGTCACGACGGTGTCCACGTATTCGGGGTGAATGCCCTTCTTCATGGATATATCTCCTGGATCGTTTGGTGCCCCGGGTCCGAATCGCAGTGCCCATCGCATCTGGCGATGAGTCACCTTCCACTGAAAATCAGCGGCACGAAGCGGTGAAGCGGAAGCCGACATGACATTATGCCATGTCCTCCCCATCATTGCCACGTCCGCGCCATTCGCTGAGCGTGAAATGGGCAATGATTGTGCTGCGCGTTCAGAAGGACGAGGACGAGCCCGAACCGGAGAAGCCTCCACCTGAACTTCCATAGCTTCCATCACTGGAATCACTGCTGTGCGTCCAGGTGTGAGCCGTGTTGTAGGTGTGCTGTTGGTACCACATCGACTGATAAATGTAGGTATCCGATTCCCATCCGGGCATGCGGTAGCTTCCAAAAGCTATGGATTTCAGAGTGTCCGCGCTCACCCCTGCACTCTGGGTATTGAGACGAATGGTTGAGGTCGGATCATAGGTATGAAGGGTGCCATTCAGGCGATACGAGCCCTTGTAACCGACGGTTGCGGCCCCATCGGATTCGTCCTGCATGGTTTCCCATTTTTCGTAGCGTTCTTGCCCGAGTTTAGTGGTATCAGCTTTGAGAGATGCCACGACGACACCTTTGACCCAATTTCGAGTTTCATTCGCAATACGATCAAGGGTTTCCAATGCGTTCACGGGGGTAACCGCACCCTGACCGATCTGGTCCTTGAGCTGTACGATGAGTGCCTGCTGATCGACGATCCAACGGAGAATCTCTTCTTGGCCTCGCATCGCGTCGGGGGTGCCCATTTCTTTACTCACCGAGGTGACAAGTTCCCCGAGCGCAGTCAGGTCCTCGATGACCGGGCCGATTTCCTTCATCCAGGCGTCGACCCACCCACTGCCGAGATTAAAGAACTCAGAGGCAGAGAAAACTGTGTCATCAGTTGAATCCATTGAGCTGGTCAAACTGAGAAGAGTATCGGTTTTGTCCTTGAGAACAGCGCTGAAATACTCCCAGAAACGGGGGGTTCCAATTTCCGCCCATTTCTCTTGAGCGATGCGGAAATTCGCTTGATATTCGGTGTAGCGCAGCTCAAGTTCATCGCGATACTTGCCGCTATCACCGATCAAAGCAAAAGCTCGCTCGGCTCGATTGTGGTCCGCCTGCACGTGCTCCCAGTGCTCGCGAGCCTGACGTAAATTCCTACGGGAGTCGCGGCGGAGCTTGAAGCCCTTCCACACGGTGACCAGCCCTAAGAAAGAGACAAACCATGCTGGCCCGGGGGGAAGTTCTCCATCGGAAGTGCTATTTCCATTTGCGTCTGGAACGTAGCGTGCCGCTTCCTTTGCAGCTTCGATCATTCCCTCGCTCCAGCGCCCGGCCCGGAAATCATCTTTTGCGGCTTCTTGGATCTTGTCTTGTTTGCTGCTGGATACCTTAGTGTCTTCCCCAAAGTAGGTACCGACTTTTCGATAGCTCGGAGATACTGCAAGGATCACCAGCCCGTCAGCCCATTTGTTTCCGCTTGCCGAGAGCCATTCTTTATGAGAGCTGCGCGCATAGTTCAAGACCGCTTCGTTGAAGTTTCCGGTGGGCACGGTATCGGTCGATAAAACGACAAGCTTCACCGGCTGTTTGAAGGGCACTTGGCCCAGTGCAGTTTGAAGGCTCTGCCCGTTGACAGTGTCAAAGCTTGAGGTCTGGTCATAGATCTCAACATTGGGATAGTACTGGTTGGCAGCACGCGCAGTTGAAATATTAGACATAACGATCGGGAAGAGCCACACAGCCGGAACAGAGAGCATGACGAGCAGTCCGCAAAGCATTCGCATCATGCCGCGCCTTGCAGTTGCCTTCTTCTTACCTGAGGGGTCGTCTCGAACAATCACTTGAGGCGTATCAGCCATAACCATCCCATTCCGTTGTCGACTAGTAGCAGAATAATGACCTCTCCTAGGTAGAACAAATGGGGCGAAAGACCATTCAGTCTTTCGCCCCACTCGTCGAGTATGCTCAGTCTGCGGAAGGAACTTGCTTTTGAACCAGCATGAGGAATTCCGCATTCGATTGCGTTTCCTTCAAACGATCCAAAACCGCTTCCAATGCGCTTTGCTGATCCAAGGTGCCCAGAACTCGACGCAGTTTCCACATGATGCGCAGTTCTTCGGGCTTAAGCAGCATCTCTTCGCGACGGGTTCCCGAAGCGTTGATATCAATAGCCGGGAAGATTCGGCGATCAGCGAGCTGACGTGAGAGGCGCAGTTCCATGTTGCCCGTGCCCTTGAACTCCTCGAAGATCACTTCGTCCATCTTCGAACCGGTCTCAACCAGTGCCGAGGCAATGATGGTCAGCGATCCACCTTCACGCAGATTGCGCGCGCCACCGAAGAACTTCTTCGGGGGGTACAGCGCAGAGGCGTCAACACCACCGGAGAGAATACGACCCGAGGCCGGTGCCGCTAGGTTGTATGCACGAGAAAGCCTGGTGATGGAGTCGAGAAGAACGACAACATCTTGACCGAGTTCAACTAGACGCTTGGCTCGCTCAATCGCCAGTTCAGCAACGATTGCGTGATCGGATGCCGGGCGGTCGAAGGTCGATGCAATGACCTCACCCTTGACGATGGAGCGCATATCGGTCACTTCTTCAGGGCGTTCATCCACCAGAACGACCATGAGGTGAACCTCGGGGTTGTTCAGCTCGATTGCCTTGGCGATCTGCTGGATGACCATGGTTTTACCGGCCTTCGGCGGCGAGACAATCAGGCCACGCTGCCCCTTACCAATAGGGGCAACCAAATCGATGACGCGAGGAGTATAGGCCTTGGCAGAGGTCTCCATGCGTAGCTGCTGATCGGGGTAGATCGGGGTGAGCTTGGAAAACTCGCGACGCGCCTGTGCATCCTCGATGCTCATACCGTTAACGGAGTCAACGCGAACCAGTGCGTTGTACTTCTGGCGCTGGCGTTCTCCCTCACGAGGCTGACGGACGGCGCCTGCGACGGCATCACCGGGGCGCAGTCCCCAACGACGCACATTACCCAAGGTCACGTAGACATCATTAGGGCCAGGCAGGTAACCCGAGGTGCGCACGAAGGCGTGATTTTCTTGAACATCCAAGATTCCCGCGATCGGTGCAAGATTCTCTTCCGAGGCCGAAGCTTGTACTGCAGCTTCGCGACGTTCACCTCGCTCACCGCGGTCGCCACGTTCGCGACGAGATTCGCGACCTTCTCGGCCACGTCCACGGCGTCGTCCTTCGCGATCACGACGCAAACGTTCACGGGATTCAGGATCATCACTATCAGGAAGCGAAATTTCAATGTGCTGGCTGGGTGCCGATTCTCCCTCTTCACGCTGAGCGGGGATCGGGAGATCCAGGGTAACGGTCGGGGGTTCAGCTGCTTCACTGGAGACGACGCGGCGACGGCGGCTCTTACGCGGAAGGTTTGCTTCACGCGAGGAACGCTCTTCGGATGCAGTTTCCTGCACCGGGGCCTCGGGGAGCTCAATACTCACCTGCGGGGCTTCACTGGCCTCTTGACGCACCGCGCGGCGACGCCGCGGAGCGGAAGCTTCTGGACTGCTGCTTTGGGCAGCCCTAATTGCCTCGATGAGCTGGGGCTTGCGCATGGCAGAAACGCCCTTAAGGCCCAATTCAGTGGCCATAGCTTTGAGTTCCACCAACTTCAATCGCGAAAGTTCGCGCTCCTGGGTGGTCACATCGTTGCTCAACTGGTAATCCTCACATGCATGGCCCATTGAAAGGCCAGGTGAACTTCTCAATCAACATGAGATCAATAAAAAGACACATTCCGACAGGAATATGGAAGATCGAAGGATTTCCTTCAGTGCGATAGTAGCAAGTCGCTCACGTTTTCTCACTACTTTTCGCGACAGAGTTCTTCAGTCTGCGCGCTAAATCACACAAACACTCGTCCATCGTCAATCTTGGAAAGATTACCCCGAGTGATCTGCACACCAGACTTTGCCAGCTTGAGAGGCAAAACCTTCCAACCGGCAGCCTGAGCATCAGCTTGGACCTTTGGATCTATACTCTCCAAACTGAGAACTGTCGGTCCAGCCCCTGAGATCACAGCCGCTTTACCCGCACCGCGAAGCCACGTCACCAGAGCATGCGAAGGTTGCATGGATTGACGACGATAGTCCTGATGGAGACGATCTTCTGTCGCAGCCATGAGCAAGTCATGCACATCATGTCCCGCACCAATCACGCGCGTCTGCCCGCTCAAGACGGCGGCCAAAATTCCAGCCCTTGAAAGATTGAACTTCGCATCATTGAAAGGAACCTGTTCAGGTAAAACAGCCCGCGCCTTCGACGTTGCCAGCTCAAAGTCAGGAATAAAAGCGACCGGGTCAATGGGAGATTCTCCCGACAAATGCACCATTCCAGGCGCCCCATCATCATCCATCCACGACACCGTGACGCCGCCAGAGATAGCGGGTGCAACATTATCGGGATGACCTTCAATTTCCGTTGCGATTGCAAGAATATCTTCAGCGGTAAGAGCATCTGGATCACCGATCAAGGCCCTGGCAAGCCCAAGCCCAGCAACAATTGCCGACGCAGACGAACCCAGGCCTCGGGAATGGGGAATACGGTTCGTGCAGTGCATCTGGATCCCAACCTGGGCAACCCCAGCGGCCTCGAGCCCCATTCGAAGCGAGCGAACAACCAAATGGCCTTCGCCCTCATCAAGGACCCCAGTACCTTCACCCTCGATCGCGACATGCGTCGGACCTGCGGTGGCATGGACGCTGACTTGATCCCACAGGTCTAAGGCAAGACCGAAAGAGTCAAAACCCGGTCCGAGATTCGCCGAAGTTGCTGGAACACGAACAGCAACGAAGTCTTGGGTGATGCGCATGGAGGGTCACTTTCCAGATTTTAGATATCCAGCATAGGGAAGATTACGGGCGGAGTGAGCACGTCACACGCACTTTGAAGAGCATCGACGAGGCCGTGGGCACGGTCTCGAGAAACAGACTGAGTACGTAGCGTGACGACTTGCTCCCCCTCAGTATCGCCCTTCACGACATCGAGACTGCACAACGACACTTCACGGGAAGCACAAACGGCCGCAATCGTTTCGCACACACTAGCAGCATGATGCACACCGAGACGAATAATAAAGGGCGAAGCAACGCTCCACTCAGAGGCAAGCACGACATCGCTTTCCTCCTCGAGGCGCAGCGCCCCTTGGCCATCAATGCGATCGCGGGCGGCGGAAACAATGTCCCCAAGAACCGCCGAGGCCGTGGGGTACCCACCCGCTCCCAGACCAAGGAAGGCAAGCGTACCGGCAGCTTCAGCATCAACATAGACACCGTTTGCGGGACCATGAAGCGAAGCAAAGGCATGATCGGAAGGAACGAAGGTCGGTTCCACCCCGAGAACCAATACCCGCTCCCCTCCCTCATCCCTCAGTTGCGCACGCGCCACAAGCTTGACCACACACCCCAGCTCGGCGGCAAAAGCGATATCGTCGGTCGACAAAGTCGTAATGCCCTGCCTTGGAACAGAATCGACACTGACCCAGCGACCGAAAGACAAGGAGGACATGATCGCGCATTTCGCGGACGCATCGTAGCCCTCAACGTCTGCACTGGGGTCTGCTTCGGCAAAGCCAAGCTCTTGGGCCTGAGCCAAGGCCTCGTTGTAGTCAGCACCACGCGTTGTCATCGCGTCGAGAATGAAGTTCGTCGTGCCATTCACAACTCCCGCAATCTGACGCACTCGATCCCCGCGCAAAGAGCTGGAGAGCGCACGGATTACCGGAATTGCTCCCGCAACCGCGGCCTCGAAATACAGGCGAGTATTGGCCTGACGAGCAGCTTCAAAAAGCTCCGGACCACGTGAGGCAATCAACGCCTTGTTTCCCGTAACAACAGCAGTTCTCTTGCGCAGGGCTGCCATCACGTAGTCAAAGGCGGGTTCGACCCCACCGATCAATTCGACAACAATGTCCTTTCCATCAATCACCGCATAAGGATCCGTTGACAAGAGTTCCGAGGCGATGGGGAAAGCGCGCTTGGCCTCGCGACGGCGAACAAGCACTGATTCAACATCGAGACGCACTCCAAGGCGTCGCTCGTATTCATCCGCCCATTGGTCGAGCAAATGAATCACATGGCCGCCCACCGTACCTGCCCCAAGGACACCAATACGAATCGACGTAGCTGCGCTCATTTTCCCCCCTGTATCAGGTGTCACGCACGCATCCATGCGGACTTTTCTTTCCTTGAACTGTGACGAGTCTACTGTGCCAAGCTCTCTCCCACAGGTGTCAACAAACACTTTGAGATACGCAACTTTCAATCACTTCACATTAAGGACTTTTGTCCTATACTTGTAGTGATCGGAGCGACAAAAGTCCCAGATTGTTAGACACCGCATATAGGCGAAACGTGCATAAAGATGCTGTGTGTGCATCAAGTGAGGGAGACTATTACCAGATGCCCAACACGGCACCAAAGATGAGGCCGAGCCTCATCAACCGGAGGTTTTCAGCCTGAAAGCCACGGCAACCGAGAAGAGGGAAAATGACTGATCAGCAGACCGCCGACGTCACTACCGACGCATGGGACGGTTTTGTTAGGGGCCACTGGTCCGAAGAAATCGACGTGCGTGACTTCATTCAGCGCAACTACACCCCTTACGAAGGAGATGCTTCCTTCCTCGCCGGGCCGACGGAAAAGACCCTGCGCGTGTGGGAAACCCTTGAAAAGAACTACCTGTCGGAGGAACGTAAGGTTCGCATCCTCGATGTTGACACCCACACCCCGGCAGACATTGACGCTTTCAAGCCCGGCTACATCAGCGAAGACGACGATGTGATCGTCGGTCTGCAGACTGATGCCCCCCTCAAGCGCGCAATGATGCCCAACGGCGGTTGGCGCATGGTCGAAACCGCCATCAAGGAAGCCGGTAAGGAAGTTGACCCCGAGGTCAAGAAGATCTTTACCCAGTACCGCAAGACCCACAATGATGCCGTCTTCGATATCTACACTCCTCGCATTCGTGCAGCGCGTTCCTCGCACATCATCACCGGCCTTCCGGACGCATACGGCCGTGGCCGCATCATTGGTGACTACCGCCGCGTCGCGCTCTACGGTGTTGATTACCTGATCGAGCAGAAGCAGAAGGACAAGGATCGCTACGCAGATCAACCTTTCTCCGAGCACTGGGCACGCTACCGCGAAGAACACTCAGAGCAGATCAAGGCTCTGAAGAAGCTCAAGAAGATGGCCGCCGACTACGGCTACGACATCTCCGGTCCTGCTCGTAACGCTCACGAAGCAGTGCAGTGGACCTACTTCGGCTACTTGGCATCCGTGAAGTCTCAGGACGGCGCGGCAATGTCCATCGGTCGTCTCTCCGCATTCTTTGATTGCTACTTCGAACGCGATCTGAAGAACGGTACCCTGACCGAGCTCGATGCCCAGGAAATCATCGACTCCCTGGTTATTAAGCTGCGCATCACCCGCTTCCTGCGCACCATCGATTACGACCAGATCTTCTCCGGTGACCCCTACTGGGCAACTTGGTCGGATGCCGGCTTCGGTGAAGACGGTCGTACCTTGGTCACCAAGACTGCGTTCCGTCTGCTCCAAACCCTGCGCAACCTCGGCCCCGCACCCGAGCCGAACATCACCATCTTCTGGGATGAGAAGCTCCCCAAGGGCTACAAGGAATTCTGCGCACTGATCTCCATCGAGACCTCCTCGATCCAGTACGAATCCGATGAGCAGATTCGTGAGCACTGGGGCGATGACGCTGCTATCGCATGCTGCGTTTCCCCCATGCGTGTCGGCAAGCAGATGCAGTTCTTCGGCGCCCGCGTGAACTCTGCTAAGGCCCTCCTCTACGCCATCAACGGTGGCCGCGATGAGATGAGCGGAAAGCAGGTCATGGAAGGCTACGAACCCATCAAGGGTGACGGCCCGCTCGACTTCGACGAGGTCTGGGCAAAGTACGAAGAGATGCTGGACTGGGTTGTCGGAACCTACGTCGAGGCTCTGAACATCATCCACTACTGCCACGATCGTTACGCCTACGAGGCAGTAGAGATGGCGCTGCACGATTCCGAGATCGTTCGCACCATGGGTTGCGGTATTGCTGGTCTATCCATCGTTGCTGACTCCCTGTCCGCTATCAAGTACGCGAAGGTTTACCCGATCCGCGACGAAACCGGATTGGTCGTTGACTACCGTACCGAGGGCGAGTTCCCGACCTACGGTAACGATGACGATCGTGCCGACGACATTGCAGCGACCGTCGTTCACACCATCATGGATAAGATCCGTGCGATCCCCATGTACCGTGACGCAATCCCGACCCAGTCGGTGCTGACCATTACCTCGAACGTTGTTTACGGTAAGGCAACAGGTTCCTTCCCCTCGGGCCACCAGAAGGGCACCCCCTTCGCACCCGGTGCAAACCCCGAGAACGGTATCGATACCCACGGCATGGTCGCCTCCATGCTCTCGGTCGCCAAGCTCGACTACAACGACGCGCTGGACGGCATCTCGCTGACCAACACCATTACCCCTCAGGGCCTTGGTCGTACGCGTGACGAGCAGATCACCAACCTGGTTGGCATCCTCGACGCAGGCTTCGTTCCGGACGATTCCTGCGCCTACGACGGCACCAAGGGTTACTGATAGAAACAAGTCTTAGGCAAACGGAACACCGCTTGTCTATCCGGCCCCACCCGGAAGAAAAGGAGAAATGAAATGGCAACGAAGACCTACGAAGAGCGTCTTGCTTCCATGAAGGCCGCCCGCGAAGAGCGTGAGGAAGGCGCTGGTCTGTACCACGCCAACATCAACGTTCTCGACCAGGCAACCCTCGAAGACGCAATGGAGCACCCCGAGAACTACCCGAACCTGACCGTTCGCGTCTCGGGCTACGCAGTGAACTTCGTTAAGCTCACCCGCGAGCAGCAGCTGGACGTGCTTTCCCGCACCTTCCACCACTCTGCCTGAGAGTAGCTTGACTGAATGGGGCGCTGGCCGCAGGGCCCGCGCCCCATTCATTTTCTCCGCCCACTGACGAAATTTTTTCCGTACCTTTTTCGTTCTTCCCCTTAGGAACGTCAAGGGCACACCCCACGGAGTACACGATGACCATGACATTGAGTGACACTGATCTTCTTCGCGATCAAGACTTTCAGGCACCCCTAGCTCGCACAGCTGGCCAGGGCGTCGAAGGCCTCGAAGAATTGACTGATCTAGAGCGCTCAGACCGCCTCGCTCGAATGCGCGAAGGAACCCTAGGGTCAATTCATTCGTGGGAATTAGTCACTGCCGTCGATGGACCCGGAACTCGCATGACGGTCTTTTTGAACGGCTGTCCCCTGCGCTGCCTCTACTGCCACAATCCTGATACCTTCCTGATGAAGGACGGCGCTCCCATTTCAGATGTCGAGCTGCTCAACAAGATTCGTCGCTACCGCCGCGTATTTAAAGCGACAAACGGTGGCATTACGCTATCTGGTGGCGAAGTATTGATGCAGCCAGCTTTTGCCAAGCGCATTATTTTGGGCACGAAGGAAATGGGGATCCACACCTGCATCGATACCTCCGGTTATCTGGGCGCCAACTGCGACGAGGAGATGCTGGATAACCTTGATCTTGTCCTACTCGACGTCAAGTCCGGCTTCCCCGAGACCTACAAGGAGGTCACAGGACGAGACTTGCAGCCAACTATCGACTTCGGCGACCGCATTGCGCAGCGCGGTGGTCCAACTCGCATGTGGATCCGATTCGTTCTGGTTCCAGGACTGACAGACGATCCTGAGAACATCCATAAGGTTGGAGAGATCGTTCAGCGCTGGACGAACGTTATCGACCGCGTTGAGGTACTTCCCTTCCACCAGCTCGGTTCCGACAAATGGAAGAGCCTGGGACTCGAATACAAATTGGAGGATACGAAGCCCCCGTCGCCCGAGGCCACCGAAAGGGTCCGCGAATACTTCCATTCTCTGGGCTTCGAAGTCCACTGAATAGCACCGTAAATATTTGGGCCACTGCACCAGCGTTTGACGCTCAGCAGTGGCCCAAAGCTTATGAGGTCTAGCCCTCAATCCGAAGTATCGAGGGCTAGCTGGCGATTGTCGTCATCGCGTAGCTCACGGATAACACGCGCTGGATTGCCCACGGCAAGGCTGCGGGGCGGAATCGACCGCGTCACAACTGCACCAGCTCCAACAACACTGTCATGGCCGATAGTGACGCCTTGGCACACCGTCACACCGCTGGCAAGCCACACATTATCTTCAATGATGATGGGTTCAGCACTCTCCCATCCTTCGCGACGCGGAGCATGTTCCAATGGGTGAATTGGTGTGAGTAGCTGACAATTCGGACCGATGAGGACATCGTTGCCAATGCGAATCTCCGCAACATCAAGTGCAGTTAAGCCGTAATTCGCCCAGACTCCTTCACCGATATGAATGTTGATTCCGTAATCGACGCGGAAGGGCGGACGAATCGTCACTCGACGTCCTACACTTCCCAAAATTTGCTCAAGCAGATAGTGCGCGATGTCGGGATCTTCTGGCAAGGCGGCTTCATAGAGTTTCAGAAGCCGTTGAGCACGTCTGCTGACCTCAGACATCTTCGGATCATCACCGATATACCAATCCCCTGCGATCATGCGTTCCCAATTGCTTCGCCCATCAGCTTGGAAAGCACCGTGATCGCGGTTCATGAATGAAGTCCTTCCCTCAGCATTCCTAAGAGCAGTTCAAAAGAATAGCGGTCTGAACGCGGGTCTTCGGGATGCCACTGGACACCCACAATGGGAGCATTCGGGTCTTCCACGGCCTCGATCGTGCCATCGGGGCTGCTCGCAATCGAGCGCAGCCCCGTGGCCAGGCGGTCGATCGCCTGGTGGTGAGCGGAACTCACCGTGAGTTCATGGCCAAAGCCTGCTCGGGTCAAAGAAGACTCGTCTTCGACAATCACTTGGTGACGAGTAAAACGGTGATCATCCAAGAGCGTCGGGCTTTCATGTCCCTCCATATCTTGAATGAGCGTTCCACCGTAAGCGACATTGATGACTTGGTGTCCCCTGCAGATTCCGAGAAGAGGACGCTTGTACTGTCGGCACTGCAGAACCAATTCAATTTGCCTGCGGTCGCCATCTGGCCAGTGCTGACCTTCACGGGGGTAACCGGTTGCCATGCCGTAGAACTCAGGATGGACATCGGGACCACCAAGGAGAATCACCGCATCAATCCCCTCCACAACCTCGGATACAGGCCGAGGATCGCTATCAGCGATATGGAGCAGAACATCCCACGAGCTAATCGCTTGGGAAAGTACGCTTCCCTGAAGAGCTTCAAGCAGCGATTGCTCGCGACACGTTGGACGGTGATCGGTCAGGGCACTGACCAGAAGGCGAGGGCGAATCATCACGTCTCCTTGAGATGAGCCTTAGGCGAGGGTTCCCATGGGATCCCACGCGGGCAATACGATCGGATCCTTACCCAGACTTGCTGCTAGTTCTGCAGGCAAGGCGCTCTTACGAACGACGACCTCAAACACATTGTCCGTGAACCATTGGTCATCCATCGTGAAGAATCCTGAGTCACCCGGCTCCTCACCCCAGGAATTCTCAACCCTCCATGCACGAGGCGTGCCGGCCTCGTCAAGGTCAACACCGGTGAAGAGCATTGCGTGATCCATCGCTGATTCTCCCGAACGCACGCGCTCGAGCTTGGTCGAGGAGAAATCAACGCCGAACAGGCGATCGTAGTCGTGGATTCCCGTCACGAAGAAGCCCAGACCACGGTCATAAGGCTGAGAGACATCGGCACCGAACCAGACGGGCTCACCTGCAACGATCTGCTCGGCAGCGATGCGCTTGATCGCATCGATGGGAGCGTTGAGGTAGCGAATCGGGCGCCCGCCCACGACATTGCCCAAGTGCTCAACGGTTTCCATTGAGCCCTTCGGATTTTCGGGGCGCGGGTCATCAACCAAGCAGATGTAGTCGCTCAGGTCAACGCCCACGTGTGCCTCATAGAATTCATGAGGCGTTACCTCGCCGTCGCGGTGGAAATTCCCTTCATCGTCGCGCCACTGCCAGTTAAAGCGTGCGGGCGGCTCACCCAGGGAAACAACCAAGATCTTCCATACATCGGCAAGGATTTCACGACGCTTGGCGTCGATCTCTTCTGCATCTGCACCGCTGGCAATGGCCTCGCGCAAACGAAGCGCACCGACACGAAGAACTGCACGCAAACGCGCGTTCATGGGACGAGAGTTGGTCGAAGCCTCGCTCTCGGGCATAACTTCCTTGGGAACCAGTCCATACTTCATGTAGATCGATGCGGCCATATCCCATTGACCGCCATCACCCAAGACATCAGCAAGCAGGAACTGCACAAGGCGCCCATCGACGGGTTCGTCTGCGGTTGCGATGATGTCGGTGAGGAACCAGTTGGCGCGCTCGAACTTGTCCCAGAAGAAGACGTAGCTCTGGGAGAACTCGAAGTTCTTTACGCCGAGGCTCACGCGCGCTCGCGAGCGCAGCAGATTCAGCGAGGAGAAAAGCCAGCAACGGCCTGATTTCTTCTGTGAAGTAGCCTTCCACTCATCGAGTCGGTGCGAGACCGTCGTCGTCGTGTGCTGGATCGCTTCACGGTTAAGCGATGCTGTTTCGATTCCCATCTGAGTCGCGGCGTTCCTCGCCAGGGCGAGCTCATCCGCGTGTGCGTGGCGGAGATCGTCAACGAGTCCGTTCGTAATTTCAGGCATGTTAATCCTCTCGTGTGTCCTGATTATCAGCGCCATTGCTTCCTTCATAGTACGCGTATCGGCCGGTCGTGAAGGTATTTGTCCACGACCGAGGCGCTTTCCTTTGCCCATTCGAACACGGGCCTGAAGTCTTATCGCTTCCTTGCTGAGTGCCCCTAAACTAGTGGGGTTAGCGTGGAAGGGCCACGCAGGTGTCACAGTGAGGTGCACAATGTCTCTCCATGCTTCTGGCCGCGAGTTTTCCTGCGAAGTCGGGGACTATACGCTCAGCGTCGTAAGTGTCGGCGCTGGGATTTCTTCATTCAAGTGGCGCGGACGCGATTTACTCTTCCCTCATAACGTCGCCGAGGTTGCTCCCGGCTGGTCCGGAAAGGTACTTCTCCCGTGGCCCAACCGTATTGCCGATGGACGCTACACCTGGGATGGAAAGGAATATCTTCTTCCGATCAACGATCGCGGGACCGGCACTGCCTTGCATGGACTGGCTGGATGGGTTCCTTGGGAATTTGTTGATGCGACGGCCTCGCACGTGGTTCTAGAGGCTTTTGTCGCCGCCCAAGAAGGCTATCCGTGGCCTCTGAGCGCACGCCTCGATCTTCATCTTGATGCCGAAAAGGGGCTCAGCATCGATATCTCCGCCAAAAACTTGGGAGACTCCCCCGCACCCTATGGTTCTTCTCTTCACCCTTATCTTCTTGCGGCAAGTAACGTGGATGGATGCACCCTGCACTCACCGGCTTCGACAATCGTCATGACGGATCCAAATCTCCTCCCCACCGCTATCGAAGCAGTTCACGATGCCTATGATTTCCGCACTGCCCACAAAATTGGCGACCTGTTCATCGATCATTGCTTCGGGGGCCTTGACGGGCAGTGGGAACTTCGCCTAACAGACGACGAGGGCAAGGGCGTTTCTTTGTCCTCGAATACACCTTGGGTCCAACTCCACACTGCGGATGCTCTTGGGCGCCCCGGTTTAGCGGTCGAGCCCATGACCTGCCCGCCCGATGCTTTTAACTCGGGCATCGACGTTGTTTCTCTTGCCCCGGGCCAGAGGCATCGACTCTCAATGTCCATCCGCGGCCTGTGAAGCTTCGTGCGATACTGATGCGGTGTTGACCTTTCAGGAAGCGATTGCGAGCGGAGCGGATCTTCCCGTCCATGCCTTACTCCCTGAATTCTCCCAAGCTTTCACTCCGGGCAGTGTTTCTATTGTTTCAGCGAGTGCGGGAAGCGGTAAAACAACGCTCATCCCTCTTGCCTGCGCGGATCTCATAACGAGCGGAGAACGCGTTATTGTGTGCTCTCCGCGGCGAATGAGTGCACGCTCGTGCGCGCGGCGCCTCGCGAGTCTACTCAAAGACCGCCTCGGTAATCTCGTGGGGTTTAGCGTGCGTGGGCAAAGTCAACGCAGCAGGGAAACACGCATTGAATTCGTGACCCCGGGAGTGCTCGCGCGAATGATTCATTCTGACCCGGGGCTTGACGGGATCGGCTGTGTCATCCTTGATGAATTTCACGAACGGGCTGTCGATAGCGACCTGTCTTTGGCTTTTCTTATCGATATCCGCTCTCTATTGCGCGAAGACCTGCGTTTAGTTGTCATGTCCGCGACCATCGATGACGCCGCTCTGGTGCAGCTACTTGGCGATCTTCCTCTGCGTTCCTTTGAACTCAAACGCGAGTTATTCCCCGTTTCTATCCGGTGGGAGGCGCCGCCGCGTGGGATTGAGGTCTTCCAAGGAGATCGAATTAGCCGCGGTTTCTTGCGTCATGTTGCTTCTCTGGCTCGGGATTGCCTCGAGACTTATCCCGGCGATGTCTTGGTTTTTCTTCCAGGAGTATGGGAGATCGAAAGGGTGTGCGAGTTTCTCGATGACGCCGATGCACAGGTTATTCCTCTGCATGCTCAGCTTTCGCCCGCCCGGCAAGATGAGGTCTTTTCGCCGTCCAATGAACGACGAATCATTGTCTCCTCGGCTATTGCAGAGAGCGCGTTGACCGTCCCCGGAGTGCAAATTGTCATCGATTCAACCCTGAGCCGTCAGACTCGTTTCTCCCCTTCCCGCGAAGCAAGCTCATTGGTGACGATCCCATCGCCTCGTTCCTCAATGATCCAGCGCGCGGGGCGTGCGGGACGAGTGGGGCCGGGCGTGTGTATTCGCGCGATGGAGGAATCTTCCTGGTCTATGCGTCCAGCGCATCCCTCCCCCGAAATCACCGCCTGCGACCCCCTACCTCCGCTTCTTTCGGTTGCGTGTTGGTCGCGTGCGGACTTTTCCTCCCTGCGTCTTCTCGATACCCCAAGCGCAGGCTACGAGGACTACGCGCGCGCCTCCCTTCAGCACTTAGGTGCGATTGACGAGGCCGGGCTTGCCCTTCCCCACGGACGTGAGTTGGTCCTTGCTCCCGTTGATCCTCGAATCGCACACGCCTTGAGTGCGCTTCAGGGGAGCATTCCAAGCGATATCGCAGCCTTGTGCGCTGCGCTTGTTTCTGAAGATCTTCGCCCGCAAGGGGCTGATTTGTTAAGCGCTGTTTATTCTCTTTTCTCCTCGAGCCCTCAGGGAAAGCGAATTGAAGAATCAGCTGCACGTTTAGCTTCCGGTATTCGCCCCCGCCTCGATACGGATACAAAGCAGGCACTTTCGCAGGCGCTACCCCTTTTTATTGCCTTCGCGTATCCCTTGCGAATTGCACGTAAACGCGCACAGAGCACGCGTTATCTGCTGGCCTCAGGACAGGGAGCCAGTCTTCCTTCCTCTTCTTCTTTGGAAGGTAGCGAGTGGATTGCGATCACCGAGCTTCAATCTGCGGGCAATGCGGATGCCATTATCCGTTCAGCCCTACCCATTGACAGTGACGATGTGGATCTGGCGGCCTCACACCTGCGTGAAAAAACCTCACAGTTACGTATCGACAATGGCGTAATAGTTGGCTTTGAAGAAGAAAAATTGGGGGCCATCGTGCTCTCTCGTACGCGCGTGTCTTCCCCTGACCGATCTCAGATGCGCGAGGTGGCGCGGCGAAATCTTGAGGAACTGAGCGCCAGCGATCTTCCGTGGAATGAGAAAGCGACACAACTTCGTATGAGGATCATAGCGTGCCACAGACTCATCGGCGATCCCTGGCCCGCACTCGATGATGCCCACATCATTCCCGCATGCATCGATCACTTGAGCGAACAGTGGAGTGAGGGAGTGACATTTTCTCAGCTTGACCTGTGCGAGGCCTTGAATGCGTTGCTCCCCTGGCCACTCAACATAGATCTTGAGCGAGAAGCACCACAGCAGATCATGATTCCAACGGGGGCTCACCGAAGCATAAAGTGGGATGAAGACGGAGCATACGTCCGCTTGCGTGTCCAAGAGGCCTTCGGCTGGACCGATACTCCACATTTTCTTCGAGGCCGCCTTCCGCTTCGCATTGAGTTGACTGATCCAGCAGGCCGCCCCGTCGCGATCACCAGTGATCTTGCCTCTTTTTGGGAGGGTCCATACCAGCAGGTGCGTTCTCAGCTTCGCGGACGATACCCCAAGCATCATTGGCCCGAAGATCCCTTCTCTGTTGCCCCGACGTCACGGACAAAACGCCACAGCACCAATTCTCAGTGATCCCCCTCACCTTTCTGCGAAACAGGGAATGACCTGCCATTGATGTCGTTGAAGTGGATGAAACCGGGCTTTGATAAATGGAAGGACGGGCCATGGAGAGCTTTGATCTCATCGTTGTTGGCGGCGGCAAGGCCGGCAAATCACTGGCAATGAACCGCGCAAAACAGGGATGGAAGGTCGCGCTCATCGAACGACAGTTCATCGGCGGCACGTGCATTAACGTAGCGTGTATCCCCACCAAGTCCCTCGTTGCTTCGGCTCGTCGCCTCGACGAGGCCCGCAATGATTCTGTCTTCGGTGTTGAAGGGACTGAGAAAGTCCACATCGACCTTGAGAAGCTGCGCGAGCACAAGAATGGCATTGTCTCAGCGATGATCGCCGCACATGAGAAGTTCTTCGCTGCCCCCGGGATCGATTTCATGCGCGGAAGCGCCAGGCTCCTCGATGCGCACAGCGTCGAAGTTGTCATGGAAGACGGTACGACACGCCAGCTCCACTCCGACAAAGTCCTTCTCAACCTCGGAACGCGCCCCGCGCACCCTCCGATTCCAGGCCTGTGGGAAGCAGGCGCATGGGATAGCGAAGATATCCTGCGCCTCGAAGAAATCCCTTCCTCTTTGGCAATCATTGGCGGCGGATACATCGGCATCGAGTTTGCCTCGATGATGGCAACCTTCGGTTCGCAGGTCACTGTGATCGCTTCGGGCGAGCATATCCTCGATCGTGAAGATCCCGATATCGCTGCGATCTACCAGGATGTGCTCAGCAAGCAGGGCGTCACTGTCCTTACCGGCGCCCGCGCACAGTCGGCCGCGAAGGAGGGCGACAATATCCGAATTGAGCTTTCCGATGGGCGCGAAGTCATCGCCGAGCGTGTATTGGTTGCGGCGGGGCGCGTTCCCAACACCGATGGCATTGGCCTTACCGAGGCCGGGATTCGCCTGAGTGAGCGAGGTTTCATCGAGGTTGACGATCACTTGCGCACCCCCGTTGAGGGCGTATGGGCAGCAGGCGACTGCGCGGGAACCCCGATGTTTACCCACGCCTCGTGGAACGACTACCGTATTATCCGCGAGCAGATGGACGGAGTTCCCCTTGATGACCCGCGTACCTCGAAAGCCGGTCGAGTGATCCCCTGGGCGCTCTTTGCTCACCCCGAGTTGGGACGCATTGGCATCAACGAAACCGAAGCTGCACAGCGCGGTCTTGATGTTCTTGTCGCTTCGATTGACACGGCAGCGATTCCTCGAGCAAAGACTATGCGCGATACAACTGGAAAGTGGAAGGCCATCGTTGATGCGCATACTCACAAGATTTTGGGGGCTACCCTTGTGGGTCCCCAATCTGGTGAAGTCATTACCGCGGTTCAAGTTGCAATGGAAGCAGGGCTGACCTATGAGCAGCTGCGTATGCTTCCCATCGCACACCCGACCATGGGCGAAGGGCTCAACATCCTCTTTGATTCTCTTGCCTAATTTAAGCCTGATGCCCAGGGAGTCTGCTCCTGTCGAAGACTGAAACAAGTTGGCCCCGTAGTTTCGAATGAAACTACGGGGCCAACGACATCTATCGACTGCCCTTACATACGCTCGGGAGCCGCAACACCGAGAAGGTCCAGGCCACTACGCAGAACCTGGGCAACGGCATCATTGAGCCACAAGCGTGCAACGTGGCCTTCATCCACCGGGTCATCCCCGCGGGGAGTGACACGACACTGGCCATACCACGTGTGATAGGCGGCTGCGAGCTGCTCGAGGTAACGTGCAACGCGGTGCGGTTCGCGCAAGTCAGCAGCTTGTGCAACCTGCGCAGGGAACTGTGCAAGCACTCCAAGAAGGTCACTATCGGCCGGCGCGTCAAGCGCGGCAGGATTGAAACCAGCCTCGCGGCTCACACCGTGTTCAGCAGCATTACGCGCAACATTTTGGGTGCGAGCATGCGCATACTGCACGTAATACACAGGGTTCTCATTCGTATTTGATCCCAAAAGATCCAGATCGATATCGAGGTTTGAATCCATTGAGACACGAACAAGTGCATAGCGAGCAGCATCCACACCCACAGCGTCGACAAGATCGTCAAGGGTGACAATGGTTCCGGCGCGCTTGGACATACGGACAGGAACGCCGTCCTTAACCAAGTTCACCATCTGTCCGATAAGGATCTGCATGTTGACGCCCGGTTTATCACCGAAAGCCTCACACATTGCCATCATTCGGCCAATGTAGCCGTGGTGGTCAGCGCCCAACAGGTAGATCGCAACGTCGGCACCACGGTGACGCTTATCAAGGTAGTAGGCGACGTCGCCTGCGAAGTAAGCAGCCTGGCCATCAGACTTGATGAGCACACGGTCCTTGTCGTCTCCGTAAGAGGTTGTCCGCAGCCATACGGCTCCGTCTTGATCGAAAACCTCACCGCGCTTGCGCAGGGTTTCGATTGCTGCATCAACTGCACCGGAATTGTGCAGTGAATCCTCGTGGAAGAAGACGTCGAACTCAGAGCGGAAATCACGCAGACGCTGCTTGATCTCATCGAACATCAACTCAACACCACGCGCGCGGAATGCCTCGATGGCTTCCTCTTCGGGAAGCGTGACCGGATCAGGCTCTCCTGCCGCGAGCGCATCTTCGCGCACCTGGGTAGCAATATCAGCAATGTACTGGCCGCCGTAGCCATCTTCGGGAGCTTCGTGTCCCATCGCGCGCGCGTAGAGGGAACGCGCGAAGCGATCGATCTGCGAGCCGTGATCGTTGAAGTAGTACTCGCGGGTCACCTTCGCACCCGAAGCTTTCATCAAGCGTGCGAGAGAGTCGCCGACGGCTGCCCAACGCGCACCGCCCAAGTGAACCGGACCCGTCGGGTTGGCGGAGACGTACTCCAGGTTGATGTGCAGGCCCTTCATGGACTCACCACGGCCGAAAGCACCACCGGCCTCGACGATAGTGCGGGCAAGTTCGCCCGCAGAAGCTGCAGCAAGACGAATATTAATAAAACCGGGACCGGCGATCTCGGCACTGTCAATGCCGTCGAGTTCGTTGAGATCGCTGACAAGAATCTGCGCAAAGTCACGCGGGTTCATCCCTGCTTTTTTGGCGAGCTGCATAGCGATATTGCTTGCCCAGTCGCCGTGATCTCTATTCCGAGGACGCTCAACCTTCACTGTGTCGGGGACATCGGTGGGATCGAGAGACAAATGTCCCTGAGCGATCTCATCGAGCAATAAATCATGAATATGGGATGCAAGTTCTTCTGGAGTCACTATTTAAGGGTAATAGTTTGCCTTGCACCTGTGCCACACGCATTGATCTGTGACAGCTCACAAAATAGTGGAGTAAAGTTCGGTTATACGAAGATTTACAAGCGTCGGGGGAACAATGGCAAGCGGGCACCGCCTCAAACAACATCGACTTTTTGCACTCATGGGGCCTGCATTCATCGCCGCAATCGCCTACGTCGATCCCGGAAACGTCGCCGCGAATATCACGGCTGGCGCTCGCTACGGCTACCTTTTGGTCTGGGTCCTCGTCCTGTCCAATATCGCAGCGATGCTTGTTCAATACCTTTCAGCGAAACTAGGTATTGTCACCGGCCGATCACTCCCAACACTCCTCGGCGAGCGCCTTCGTCCCCAGAACCGCATCCTTTTCTGGGTCCAGGCTGAGCTTGTCGCGGCGGCAACGGACCTTGCCGAAGTCATCGGCGGAGCGATCGCTCTCAACCTTCTCTTCGGTATTCCGCTCCTATGGTCGGGCGTCATCATCGGCGCCGCATCCATCGTGATATTGCTCTTCCAAGGACGCCGTCAAAATATCTTCGAAGCAGTCATCATCGGGATGCTCGTTGTCATCACAGCCGGATTCCTTGCGGGCCTCTTCTTCGCTCCCCCGCAGTGGTCGGAAGTGGCCTCGGGGCTGATCCCACGCTTCAAGGGCTCCGATTCGATCTTGGTTGCCGCATCAATGCTTGGCGCGACGGTCATGCCTCATGCGATTTATTTGCACTCGTCCTTAGTCAATGACCACCACACCGATCCTGAGGTTGAGCGCCCCCACAAGAGAGCTCTCCTCCGAGCAACACACCATGACATTTTGTGGGCACTGAGCATTGCGGGAATCGTGAACATCGGGCTGCTCCTGCTTGCAGCATCTGCACTGTCAGGAGTTGAAGGAACAGATACAATCGAGGGCGCCTACCACGCGATCGCAAACGCATTGGGTCCAATGGTTTCAACAATTTTTGCACTCGGCCTTCTGGCTTCAGGCTTAGCCTCGACTTCAGTTGGCGCCTACGCGGGTTCTGAAATCATGAACGGACTCCTCCACGTGAACGTCCCCCTTCTGGCACGCAGACTCGTCACCATTATTCCGGCGCTCATCATCTTGGGAATGGGGGCAGAACCGACCTGGGCCTTGGTCCTTTCTCAGGTCGCTTTGTCCTTTGGAATTCCCTTTGCAATCGTTCCTCTCATGCGATTGACCCGCTCCAAAGAAGTCATGGGTGAGTATGCGAATAAGCCGCTGACAATCACAGTGGCTTCCGTGATTGCAGCGGCAATTATTCTGCTCAATATTCTTCTTGCTTACCTGACCATCACCGGTCAAGGCTAGAGAATCTATCAGTAGGCATCCATGATGGCGATGCGACGCTTGTGACGCTCATCTTCACTGAAGGGCGTCGACAGGAAGGTCAGAACGAAACGCGTGGCATCGTCGAGGGAATGCTGGCGCGCGCCAACGGAAATGACATTGGCATTGTTGTGCTCGCGAGCAAGAACCGCGATGTCTTCATTCCACACCAAAGCTGCACGGACTCCCTTGACGAGGTTTGCAGCCATCTGCTCACCATTTCCAGAGCCTCCAATGACAACGCCCAGCGAACCCGGTTCTGCGGCGACACCTTCGGCCGCTGCAATGCACATCTGCGGGTAGTCATCGTTGGGGTCATAGGTAGTTGCACCGTGGTCCACGACTTCGTAGCCGGCATCGCGCAGGACGCCTACCAGGTGTTCCTTGAGTTCAAAACCTGCATGATCAGTCGCAACATGAACGCGCATATGAAGTTCCATTCGATTGTGAGGACTGCGAACCCCTACATGATAGGGGGTATCCCGCCTTAAAGACTAGCGTTTGAGCTGGGGCTAAAGACTGATAAACTGACGTGGTTGCCCCGATAGCTCAGTGGATAGAGCGTTCGCCTCCGGAGCGAAAGGTCGCAGGTTCGAATCCTGTTCGGGGCACTTTTCGCGCCGCAATAATTGAGCGCACCAAAAGCACAGCAAACCACGCTCCAAAGAGCAGCGCATCCACGCGCGGAGACAACACCGAGGCGCACCAAGCACCCACTGGAACTGCGCAAACCGCAGCGACCCCCACCGTAAGTGCTGGCCCCAAGCGCAGGAGGCCTCGGCGATAGTTCGTGAAGGTACCGCTAAGCGCACCCGGGAGCATGACGACCATAGAGACCCCGCGCGCGCCCAGGTCAGACATTCCAAGCAAAGTCAGCCCCGGTACTGCAACTGCTCCTCCACCGATCCCAAGTAGACCCGCGAGAAAACCACAGAGCAGGCCGATCGCGACCAAAGTGCAGGAAACAGCGAAATTCAGCATCAAAACCCCCTCACGTGCGGGAACGTAGAGGACTTGAAGCGCGATCAGCGTCAGGATGAAGGCAACGAAGCACCAGCGCAGGGCCACTTCACGCATACGCGCGAGCAGCCACGTTCCTCCCTGCACACCGAGGAGCATTCCAATCGTCATCAACAAAGCCGGAACCCAGGCAATGCGCCCCGACCACGAGTAGGAGATAACTCCCGACAAACACGTGGGGACAATTGCAAGAAGACTTGAAGCCGAGGCCTGACGCTGGGAAAACCCAACCGCCATGAGCGCAGGGACAATGACTGTCCCGCCGCCAATCCCAAACATTCCCGAAAGAAAACCAGCGAAGAGGCCCGCAATAATCAGGATCAGGGCATTTCGCGTTGCCTGTGACATCCGTCCTCCTTGTCCTCCCTGATTTTACGCGTGATAGATGCCCCATAACCGCATGCAAAGACACTCAGTGCCACCCATGCACGCATGTCCTAGGATGAATATGGCATGTTGCCGCATAGCTTTTACGTCAAGGAGTTGCCTTGGAATACCCCTTGTGGTCACTTATTCCATTTGTCACGATGCTCGCGTGCATCGCTGTTCTACCGTTAATCCCTGCAACCTCGCACTGGTGGGAACGCAATTCCAGCCAGCTGACGGTTGCACTGGTTTTGGCGATCCCGACGACCGCCTGGATGTTCTGGAAAGCCGGAAGCGCTCCGCTGATCGACACGGGGATTGAATACTTCCAATTCATCTGCCTTCTGTTTTCACTCTACGTGGTCTCGGGTGGCATTCACCTAGCCGGTGACATTCGGGCAACCCCCCGGAACAACACAATCTTCTTGGCAATTGGCGGCGTCCTGGCATCCTTCATTGGCACAACCGGAGCAGCGATGCTGCTCATCCGTCCTCTCCTTGCGACGAACCGCGAGCGTGTGAACAAGGTCCACACCGTTCTCTTCACGATCTTCATCGTCGCTAACTGCGGTGGCTTACTCACTCCGCTTGGTGACCCGCCACTCTTCCTTGGTTTCCTCAACGGCGTTCCCTTTACGTGGACGCTGAACCTGTGGAAAGAATGGGCATTCGTCCTTGGAATCCTTCTTCTGTCGTACTACTCGCTCGATCGCCTGTACTATGCGTCGGAGCCCAAGCTGGCTATCGAAGAAGACAACGAAGACATCGAACCTCTGCGATTGCACGGCGCGATTAATCTCCTGTTCTTTGCAGCGATTATCTGCTCCGTTGCTTTTCTTCCCTCATGGGATGCCGAGGCCATCATCGAAGGCCATGCGCACGGCACCGAGTTAGTTCCGTGGCGCGAGATCGTCATGTTGCTTGCGGCTGGTCTGTCACTGACCATCGGAAACAAGAAGGTCCGCTATGAGGAAAATGCCTTCCAGTGGTCCCCCATTGCCGAGGTCGCAGCCCTTTTCATCGGTATCTTCGCCACGATGGCCCCCGCGCTGCGCGTCCTCGAAGAGGTTGCTCCTTCACTCCCCCTGAACCGTGGGACTTTCTTCGTCTTCACGGGGGCCTTGTCCTCGGTCTTGGACAATGCTCCGACCTACATGACCTTCTTCGGAATGGCAAAGACCCTGGGCGGGGATGGAACGCTCATTGCCGGAGTTCCCGAGGTTTACCTGATCCCGATCTCTTTGGGTGCGGTTCTGTGCGGCGCTATCACCTACATCGGCAATGGTCCGAACTTCATGGTTAAGTCCGTTGCCGAGGCTGATGGTGTTGAAATGCCCAGCTTCGGTCGTTACATTGTTGATTCCTTCATGCTGCTTGTTCCCGAGCTCGCGGCAATGGCAATGATTTTCATTGGCAGCGGCTGGGTTCGCATCGCAGGTATCGTCTTGGCTGTAGTGTTGGTAGGGATTTCGCTTTGGCGAATCGCACGCGCGCGTACCATCGAATTGGCAACACGTACCCAAGGAATCGACATCTAAAGAAGCCGTTGAACGTTGAGGCGTGGTCCCCTTCCTCGGGGCCACGCCTCAATTATTTATTTTGCATGCGCTGGCGCGATCGGGACCCATTGGCCTCGATCTTCCAATACCCGACGAGCGAGGGTCGGGTGATCGGTAATGAGGCCGTCAACTCCTAGGTCTAGGAGACGATGCATCTGCGCCTCTTCATTGACCGTCCACACGTGCACGGCGCAACCCAAGGAGTGTGCGGTCGCAACGAAACGGCGATCGACCACGCGGATCGCTCCCATCTTCTCCGGGACCTGAACCGCCCATACCCCCTCAAGGGGACCCGGAACTCGCAAACGCGTAGCAGGCTGGGCGAGCTGGGAGGCAACTACGAGCCTCGTCACCGCTGCAACGCCCAGTGACGTGACCAAACGCGGTTCACGAGAGCGAAGAAGGCGAAGACGTGACTCATCGAAAGAAGCGATAAGAACCCTGCCTAAGGCCTCGTACTCACGCACAACGTCGAGCAAAGGAAGCGCAACTTCAGCGCTCTTGGCATCGACATTGAAATACATGTCGGGGAAACTCTCTAGAGCATCTGCCAAGCGGATCATTCGACTGCCATCCGCGCCCCGCAGCTGCTCAAGCTGGGACCATGTCATTTCACGGATTTCACCACTGGCACTGTACGTGCGATCAACTTTGGGATCATGGTTGAGAACGACCTGCCCATCAGCGCTCAGATGTGCATCAGTCTCAACGTGATAGACCTCAATATCGCGCAGCGCTTGGAAGGCTTCTGGTGTGTTCTCAGGAGCTTCCGCTCCCCCGCCACGATGCGCGAGAATCAGAGGAGCATCACCAAGAACGGGATACATATCAGCACTCCTTGCCGATAAAGATGGCCTTGTGCTCAACCATCCATTTTTCCGGATCAACCGGTTCATTCTTCGAGTTATGGATTTCGAAGTGAAGGTGTGGTCCCGTTGACCAGCCATTCGAGCCAACTGCACCGATCTGTTCACCCGCATTGACCTGCTGACCAACCTTGACCTTGATGTCTTTCATGTATTGATGCAGGTATGCGGAATAGAAAACGGTTCCATCGCTAAGGGTATGGCGCATGGTAATGAGAGCACCCGAACGGGAATTCTCGGATACTTCGGTGACCTCTCCGGGATACACAGCGTAGATCGGCGTTCCAAGGGGAGCTGCCATATCCGTGCCTTCGTGCATGAGTAGGGTTCCGGACACGGGAGAAATACGCATTGAGAAAGGCGAGGTGACTTGATAGGTCCCCTGCTGAAGCGGCCAATAGAGCGTGTCAGCTTTGGTGAGCGTTCGAGTTCCATCGGCTGCTCCGTCACTACTTAAACACTGAGCAGCGAGAGGCGAACGGACTCGTGAACGTGAGGCAGGATCAACCTGGGCGTTAAGACCGGAAGAGAGCGTGACTGCGTTGGTATCAGTTGCCCATGACTGAGCTCCGGCCGCGACACCAAATTCTCGAGAGGGAATCGAAATCGACACATCCGGGCGCAAATAACCACTCAAGGGGACTGCAATCGTCATTGCACCAAGCGCAAGAAGAACGCTCGAACGCACGATAACTGCAGCGAACTTTGATCCTTTGTCGGGCTGCGCCTCGGCGGAAGAAGATACGGGAGCATCGTGAATGCGCGCGTCATGAGCGCGCGCATGGGCACGCTCTCGGCGCGTCGGGAACTTCGGTGCTTCAGGTGTCATAGTTCTTCCATCATCCCAAATAAAAAGCTGGCTCGCAGTTACTTGTGTCCTAGTGCTCACCTCAGGAACGATAATTTCCAGGAAGAGTGTCCTTCTGGAGGGCGTCGCGGACCTCACCAACTAGCCGTTCAAGGATATCTTCAAGGAAGAGGACTCCGGTAACTCTCCCCTCTGCCCCCATGACTTCAGCGAGGTGAGCACCGGCGCGTTGCATATGTCGAAGAGCGTCTTCAACTTCTGCGTCCATCGGCACCGCCTCCATCTTGCGGATACGCCACGAGGTGATGGGCTCAAAACGCTCTGTTTCATCGGCATAGAGGACATCTTTCAGGTGAATATAGCCCTTGAGTGCTCCCTGAGCGTCCGCAACGGGGAAACGCGAAAACCCAGTGCGGGCAACTTCTTTTTCAACCTGATCCGGCGTAGTGGATTCATCCAAAATAATGAGTTCTTCCAAGGGAACCATGACATCGGAGGCGTTCTCCGTCGAGAACTCAAGAGTTCCTGAGAGTAGACCCAGATCATCGTCGATCATTCCCTCTTGCTGGGAGTGTTCAACGATTGTTGCCATCTCTTCGACGGTAAAAGTTGCCGAGATTTCGGATTTTGGTTCAACTCCCGCTTTGCGCAAGAACCAATTCGCCAAGTGATCCATACCGTGAATCACCGGGCTAATGACGTGTCCAATGCTGACCAAAATTGGCGCCAGAACAAGGAGTAGGCGCTGCGGGTTTGCGATTGAGAGGTTTTTCGGCACCATCTCACCGAAAACAACGTGCAAGAACAGGACCAGCGCGAGCGAGAACGTAAATCCGACAATGTGTACCCATGAGTGCGGCAGCCCCCACTGTTGCATTGGTCCTTCGATTAACGAGGCAAAAGTGGGTTCTGCGACCACACCAAGGGAGGTGGACGCTACCGTCACGCCCAACTGACAGATCGCCAGCATCAAAGAGACGTGTTCGAGTGCAAAAAGCGCATACTTTGAACCACGAACTCCTTCTTCAACTAGGGGTTCGATCTGCGAACGACGCGATGAAGTTGTTGCAAACTCGCCCGCGACAAAGAACGCATTGAGTGCAAGGAGAATGAAGGTCACGATCACAGCTACAGTGGCATTCACAAGAGCACCTCCCCTTCGCTCTCACGCGCGGGAGGAATGATGCTCACCTGCATGACTCGTCGGCCCATCATCTGGATGACTTCCAAGCGTGCGCCTGCAACTTCGCAGCGGTCCCCCACCTGTGGAATTGTTCCCAGCTCAGTCATGATCAGACCGGCGAGAGTGTCATAGGGACCATCATCGGGAAGGAAAATTTTCGTTCGCTGCGCAAGTTCATCGATACGCAATCGTCCGGGGACCAAAAGACTTCCGTCGGGACGCTGACGAATACCCAAGCGACGCTGATCATGCTCGTCCGCGACGTCGCCTACGATCTCTTCAACAACATCTTCAAGGGTGACGATTCCCGACACTCCACCGTATTCATCAACGACGACGGCCATCTGGAGACCCTCTTCACGCAACTGCACAAGCAGTGTTCCCAGGTCAAGGGTCTCAGGCACGCGCGGGGCCTCGGCAAGCAAAGAAGACGAAATGACGGGAACTTCATCGCGTTTTTCGAAAGGAACAGCGACCGCTCGACGCAAAGAAACGAAACCGATGATGTCATCCCGGTCTTCTCCGATCACCGGGAAACGCGAATGCCCGGTTTCGTGGGCTGCACGGACAACATCGGAAGCGACTGCGTCTTCAGGAATCGTATGGAGAAGGCCACGGTCAGTCATCACGTCCGCCGCATTCAATTCGCTGATTCGGATGGAGTTCGTAAACAGCGACGCCGTCGAGGTATCCAAAGTCCCCTCTTGAGCGGAGTGACGAACCATCGCGGCAAGCTCCGAGGCAGAGCGCGCAGAAGAGAGCTCCTCCTGAGGCTCAACACCCATCAGGCGCAGTATGCCGTTGGCCGAGGCGTTAAGGAGCGTAATCACCGGTTTGAACACAACGGTGAACATGGAATTAAAGGGGACGATCCGCCCCGCAGTCTTTAAGGGGTGCGCAAGAGCCAAGTTCTTGGGAACAAGCTCTCCAAAAACCATGGAGAGAACATTGATCAAAACCGCAGCAACCGCAACTCCAACAGCGGAAGAAACCGCTGTTGATAAGCCAAGTCCTACCCCGGCCGAGCTCAACATATCCGCGAGTGCAGACTGAGTGGTGTAGCCCAAAAGAATTGTCGTCAGCGTGATTCCGACCTGTGCGCCGGAGAGCTGCGTCGACAGATTCTTGATCGCAGTGGAAACTTGGCGGGCGCGAGCGTCTCCGGCGGCAGCGCGGCTTTCAACGACGGCTTGGTCGAGTGCGACAAGAGAGAACTCTGCGGAGACAAAGACAAAAGTTCCCGCGGTAAGGATGACTCCTAAAACGAGCATTGCGATATCAAGAAGCACGTTGGCCTCCCGCATCGAGGGGGCATTGGCGCATCAGACTTTGATCAGAGCAACAACTGTCACTTTCCATGATTCCCCCAGTCTATCGGTAGTTGGAGTTCTTCGAAGTGTGAGAAAGGCCCATTGAAGGTGAGGCATTCGCTGCCCTAGGGCCTAAACTGTTGTCTAAAGTCACATAGCAGTGTTCAGAAAAAGGATGGTACAGCTGTGGTGGAATCCCCACGTTCACCAGAATGGGTTCAACAAATGCGCCAGCAGTGGTTGGCTGATCCCCACAGCGTCGACGCCTCGTGGCGCGCCTATTTTGAGGGAGATACCGTCCCCGCCCAGCTCCATCGTCCCCAGGCCCCGCTCCCGACGCAACCAACTGCAGTTGTCAGCGCCGAGGCCGCACTTGCCGCTCAAGCGGACAACCCTGCAACCGAGCAGCCCGAAGTGCTCGTCACCCGCTCTGACCTTCCTCCTGCTCCTCCCGCGCAGGCAAGCGAGGCCTCGTCGCCCTATGCGCGACGCCACCGCGCTACGCAGGCGGCAGCCTCGCGTTCAATGAGTCCAGAAACTGAAGACGACATCCGCGTTTTAAAGGGGATCGCACGCGCAACTGCTCGCAATATGGACGAGTCGCTGAACGTCCCAACTGCGACTTCTCAGCGCCAGATCGCCGCAAAGATCCTGATCGAGAACCGCTCGGTTGTGAACTCTCACTTGCAGCGCACTGTTGGCGGCAAGGTATCCTTCACACATCTCATCGGCTACGCCATCGTTGAGGCGCTCTCCGAGATGCCGCAGTTGAACGTCCGTTATGTTCTTCAAGACGGTAAAGCGGCGGTTGAAGAACTGGCGCACGTGGGCTTTGGATTGGCGATCGATATCCAGCACGGTTGCGAACGCCGTCTGGTTGTTCCAGTGATCCACGACGCCGATACCTTGACCTTCACGCAGTTTGTTGACGCCTATCAGGGCATCATCGCTCGAGCAAAGAAGGGCGAACTTACGGCTGAGGATTATCAGGGTGCCACTGTCACCTTGACGAATCCGGGCACCATCGGCACCACGACGTCGGTTCCGCGTTTGATGAGCGGCCAAGGGCTGATTATCGGTGTGGGGGCAATGGATTACCCGGCCGAGTTCGCAGGAGTCTCGCCACGCAAACTTGCCCTCATGGGAATTGGCAAGACGATGTTCGTCTCGTCAACTTATGATCACCGCGTCATCCAAGGCGCTGCTTCCGGTGAATTCCTGCGCCTTGTGGACACCAAGCTTTCGGGTCGCGATGGTTTCTACGACCGTGTCTTTACGGCGCTGCATATTCCTATCCAGCCCTACGTGTGGGAAGCAGACTTCGAGTACGACTTGGAGCGCGAGAAGGGTAAGCCTGCACGTATTGCCGAGCTCATCCACGCCTACCGCTCGCGCGGTCACCTCGCGGCCGATACCGATCCCCTGGCTTACCGCGTTCGCCGTCACCCCGATCTGGACTTAACCAGTTATGGCTTAACCGTGTGGGATCTGGACCGTTCTTTCCCGACCGGGGGCTTTGGCGGAACAGAGCAGATGCTTCTTCGCGATCTTTTGTCTCGATTGCGAGATACCTACATTCGATCCATTGGTATCGAATACATGCATATCCAGGATCCCCAGCAGCGCCACTGGGTCCAAGAACGTATCGAAGGCCCCTTTGAGGTTCCTTCTGCCCAGGAGCAGCGCCGCATTCTGTCGACGCTGATTCACGCCGAGGCTTTCGAAGAGTTCTTGCAGACCAAGTATCTGGGGCAAAAGCGTTTTTCTCTTGAAGGCGGCGAATCCTTGATTCCCCTTCTCGATGAGATCTTAAGCCAGTCTGCACGCCGCGGAATCCACGAGGTTGCGATTGCCATGGCCCACCGTGGGCGCCTCAATGTCTTGGCAAATCTTGCGGGCAAGAGCTATGCCCAGATCTTCTCCGAATTTGAAGGAAACCAGGATCCGCGGACCGTTCAGGGTGCGGGAGATGTGAAGTATCACTTGGGAACTGAGGGAGTGTATTCGGCGGAGCCGGGAGTTGCGACCAAGGTGTCCTTGGCGGCTAACCCCTCTCACCTTGAAGCCGCTGATGGGGTGCTCGAAGGAATCGTACGTGCGAAGCAGGATGTTTTGGGCGATCCCGATCTGCCCATTGTCCCCCTGTTGATCCACGGTGACGCGGCTTTCATCGGACAAGGTGTGGTTCAAGAAACCCTCAATATGTCCCAGCTGAGCGGATACAAGACCGGCGGAACTATTCACATCATCGTGAATAACCAGATCGGTTTCACGACGGGACCGGCTTCAGGTCGTTCCTCGCGCTATCCGACGGACTTGGCAAAGGGCCTGCAGATCCCAATCTTCCACGTCAACGCCGACGACCCCGAAGCAGTCGTGCGCGTGGGCGCTTTGGCGTTGGCTTATCGCGAGGCTTTCCACAAGGATGTCCTCATTGATTTGGTGTGTTACCGCAGGCGTGGTCACAACGAGGGCGATGATCCTTCGATGACCCAGCCGGTCATGTACTCGCTCATCTCCAAGTTGCCTTCTACCCGTGAGGTTTATATCCGTAACCTCGTGGGACGTGGCCAGCTCACCGAAGAAGACGCACGCGAGTCCATCCGCGCCTACGAGGCCGAACTCAGCGAAATTTTGGATCACACCCGTGAGCACGGATGGTCTCCGCAAAATCACGGCGAGGACGAAGACGATCAGTGGCAGGTTCCTGAAAGCCAGCTACCGGGTGCGGGAATGATGATCGGTTGGACTTCCGCTGTCAGCGTCGAAACGCTCAGCCGTATCGGCGAAGCTTATGTGAACTTCCCGCCGGACTTTGCAGTCCATCCAAAGATCGAGAAGCTGTGCCACAAGCGTTATGAAATGGCTTCCGGACACGATTCGATCGACTGGGGTTTCGCAGAGCTCTTAGCTTTTGGCTCTCTACTCATGGAGGGCACGCCGATTCGCTTGTCCGGTGAAGATGCACGCCGCGCGACTTTTGTTCAACGCCACGCGGTCCTCCACGACCACAATGACGGGCGCGAATTCACTCCATTGCACTTCCTTACTCCCGATCAAGCCCATTTCGATGTCTTCGATTCACCTCTGTCGGAGTATGCGGTTCTTGCCTACGAATACGGGTATTCCATCGAACGCCCCGAGGCATTGGTCCTATGGGAAGCACAATTCGGTGACTTTGCGATCGGCGCCCAAACAATCATCGATGAGTTCGTCTCTTCGGCAGAGACAAAGTGGGGTCAGCGCTCTTCCTTGGTCATGCTCTTGCCGCACGGTCAGGAAGGACAAGGCCCTGACCACTCCTCGGCCAGGATTGAGCGTTTCCTCCAGCTGGCAGCGGAAGACAACATGTGGGTTGTTCAGCCCTCAACCCCGGCGAACCACTTCCACATGCTGCGCACCCAGGCCTACAAGCGGCCTCGTAAGCCTCTGATTGCCTTTACTCCCAAGCAGCTCCTGCGTCTTCCCGCCGCGTCTTCCTCCATCGAAGAATTCACTTCGGGATCTTTCACTCCCGTCTACTCCGAAGTTGATTCTCGGGTGAATACCCACGAGGTGACAAAGGTTCTCGTGTGTTCTGGCCGCGTCTACTACGACCTCATCCACGAACGCGCAGAGCGAGGCGCGTGGAATACGGCGATTATTCGCGTCGAGCAGCTCTATCCTCTTCCCGTCGATGAGCTTCGCACAGCTCTTGCCACGTACCCGAACGCCCAAGTGGTCTGGGTTCAGGACGAGCCGAAGAACCAGGGAGCTTGGCCCTACTTTGCACTGAACCTGTTCCCTGAGCTGGGAATCGCTCCAGCACTTGTGTCCCGTCCAGAGAGCGCAACGACCGCTGCTGGACGCGCAAGCTTGCACCGTGAGCAGGCTGCGGATATCTTGCGCCGAGCTTTTTCCTAAGAAGGGGGCACGCAGATGCGTATTTGTGTGATTGGCGATGAGCTGATTACTCCAATGGGTGATCCCCGAGGCCTGGGCTGGGTCGGGCGCGTTTTGGCGCGCTCGCACTTCCCTTCCCCTCCGACTGTCATGACTTTGGCCGTCCCCGGGGAAACAACAACACAGCTCGCCTCTCGGTGGGAAAACGAAGTGAGCTATCGTCTTGTGCCCGATGAACCCTGTGCGCTCATTATTGCCGTTGGGTGTGCCGATATTCCGGCCGGTATTTCAACGCCGCGCTCTCGGCTAAATCTTGCAAACATCACCGACCGAGCTTCGACGCTCGGTATTCCCTCGATGGTTGTTGGTCCACCCCCGCTTGCGGGAGTCCAATCCAGCGCGGTGAAGGAAGTTTCGTTGTCGTGCCAGCAGGTGTGCGAGCGCAGGGATATTCCCTTTGTCGACACCTTCACTCCCCTTGTCGCACACGATCAGTGGTTTGAGGATATGGCTTCTTCCGCTGTTCGTTCTGCTCGCGGTGCTTCGATGCCTGGACAGTCGGGCTATGCGCTCATGGCTTGGCTTGTCCTTCACCAAGGGTGGTTTGAGTGGATCGGAGCCGAAGAAAGCGACGTTTAAAGCATAGAGTTTGATCAAGAGACGGGTGTGGGTTCCGATGCATTGCCTCGGGACCCACACCCGTTAAAAACGTTTAAGGCGTTAGGACGCTTGCCGTGGGTCGCGCCGGG
>CAUTOM010000002.1:0-78879 GCA_963540435.1 uncultured Actinomyces sp. | reverse complement strand
GGGCCAGGAACCCGCGCCTCGCCCGAAGAAGAGGCGGAGCATCGGCGGCATCATTCTGACCGCCTTCGGCACAGTCATCATCGTGGCGTCGATCGTTGGCTGTATCGCGATTGATCTCATCCCTGGAGACCATGGGGATAGTGGCGACGGGCTCGCCTGGGCCGGCGTCGCACTTCTTCTATACGTGGTCCCCTTTGGCCTGATGCTGGTGGTCTCTGGGCTCATCTTGGTGTATGCGGCCCGGAGCCGCTCACGGTGACCCCATCCGGTGGGTACTCAGACGCAACGAACAACGACTGAAGGACCGATGATGACAATGCCTCATCTCCCGGTTCCGGTCTGCCTGGCAACCCCGGAAACGCACCGATCTACCCCGGTACCGTGCCGGGCAATCCCTACGCCGACATGCAGCCGGCGCCGCAGGTTGCGGCTCCACCCGGCCAAGGCCTCGGCGTGGCCTCCATATGCCTGGGGATTATTGGACTCATCCTCTGTGCTAGCGGACTGTTCTCGGGAGTGTATCCCGCATTTAGTGCGAAAGATTCCGTTGAGCAAGCTCTCGCTCCCTTCAGTTTCATTGCCATCTCCGGGACGATCTACATCCCGGGCGCGATCATGAACGTCATCGGTCTCATCCTCGGCTCGAATGGGCGCAAGCGGGTGCAGGACCCACGTCACGAGAGGATGTACAAGGTTGGGGTTTGGATGAATGCAGCCCCGATGATTGTGTTTCTGGTTGCCGAGATCACGGCCATCCTCTGGTTGATGGGGGGCCTAATTTATCCCGGACGCCTCTGTCCCATTGCCCTCGACAAATGAAGGACTACCTGTGACGACTCCATATTCGACCGGCCCCGGCTTGAACGGGTATCCGGCGCAGGTTCCCCAGCAGTCCGGCGTACCTGCGCGTAGCCGGGGCAAAGCCTTAGGGGCAGCGTGCCGCGGATTCGGGATCACCGGGCTTGTTATCTTCGCGCTAGTCATCCTCGGGACGCTGGTGAACGTGCTGATTCCGAGCGGTGAGCACTGGCTGGACCTGGCTCCGATCAGCTTCATCTTCGTGGCCGAATTCTTCTCCATCCCCGTCGTCGCGGTGAACATTATCGGCCTTGTTCTCGGCTTCGTTGCGCTCAAGCAGATGAAGAACCGCTACGAGCACGGCTACATCACCCAAGCGAGCCTGTAGACGCGATGGATGTGCATACTCCCTCACACCAGCGAACCCCAATCAGCAAGACTGTCACCCTGAATGGGATGTTCTGAGGATGACGTTGGGCACCGCTTCCAGCGGCTACGCCTTGAAGAGGAAGTCAACAGCCAGAATGACAGCGTTTTCTCGTGCAGAACCGAGGTCAGGTATGGAGGTCGAGGCTAGGTACGGAGAACAACAAAGCCTGCACCGCTCAGAAGTCTGGCGGACCATTGCGACTTTCTGCGCAAACAGGTGATTCATATTTTAAAACGACGCCCGAGAAGGCGGGGTTTGTGAGGGCGTCCTGAGACTCTGATCGGCTCTTCCAACGGGTTTCGTGCCCCCCCCCTTGAGAAAGGTCAGATACAAAACAGAAGTGGCCGGGGCCCCCGCCCCGGCCCCCCCCCCCGTTCAAATAAATCACACGGTGTATAGGACCGCCACCCTGTCGCCGTCCTGCATCACGTAGTCTTTGCCTTCCATGCGGACCTTGCCAGCAGCCTTTGCTGCAGCCATGGAACCGGCCTCGATCAGATCGTCGTATGAGACGATCTCAGCCTTGATGAAGCCCTTTTCGAAGTCCGTGTGGATCACGCCGGCAGCCTTGGGAGCAGTATCGCCCTTGTGAATCGTCCAGGCACGTGCTTCCTTCTCACCGGCGGTCAGGTAGGTCTGCAGGCCGAGGGTATCGAAACCGACGCGCGCCAACTTATCCAAGCCAGATTCGCTCTGACCGGACTCCGCTAACATTTCTCGCGCGTCATCCTCGTCCAGCTCAACAAGCTCGGACTCGAACTGCGCATCCAAGAAGATCGCTTCAGCGGGGGCAACAAGCGAACGCAACTCGTCCTGCAGTTCCTTGTTGTCCATTTCTTCGGCATCCATGTTGAAGACGAAGATGAAGGGCTTGGAGGTCATCAGCTGGAAGGACTTCAATGCATCCTGGTCGAGCTTCGCCCCCGCAGGACCGCTAAGCAGCTCGCCGCGTTCGAGCAGTTCCAGTGCCTCACGCGCGGTTTCCAAGACAATTGCCTCGGTCTTCTTGCCGCGAACTTCCTTTTCCAGACGCGGGATCTGCTTTTCAAGCGTCTGCATGTCAGCCAGGATCAGCTCGGTCTTAATGGTTTCAATATCCGATTCAGGATCAACCTTGCCATCAACGTGCACAACGTCGGGGTCGGAGAAAGCACGCGTCACCTGGCAAATGGCGTCGGCCTCGCGAATGTTCGCAAGGAACTGGTTACCCAAGCCCTCACCCTCAGACGCACCACGCACAATACCCGCAATGTCAACGAAAGAAACGGTCGCGGGAATGATGCGCTGAGAACCGAAGATCTCGGCGAGCTTGTTCAAACGCGCATCGGGAAGCGGAACGACACCCACATTCGGTTCGATGGTTGCGAAGGGGTAGTTCGCAGCCAGAACGGTCGCGCGGGTCAGAGCATTAAACAGGGTGGACTTGCCAACGTTGGGCAGGCCGGCGATACCAATAGTTAAAGACACGCCCCTATCCTATCCGACGAGGCCGCACTCCCGTTCGCCCGCGCTTAGAGAGTGCGTGAAAAAGCGGGTGAACTTGCGCTCAGCTGGTGTGATCAGGCCCCGCAGTACGGCGCGCGTGAGGGCGATTATCAAGGTGACCAGCTTCCTTAAGGTCCGAACGCAGATCGCGTGGAAGCGCGAAGGTCGTCGTCTCCGTCTCGGTTCGCACCTCTTCAACGGTTGGAAAACCGCGTTCTTGCAACCAGGCGACAACATCGCGTACAAGAATCTCGGGCACCGACGCACCGGAAGTCAGACCGACCGTCGAGGCTCCCGCAAACCATTCTTCTTGTAGTTCCTCGGCCTTATCGATGCGATAGGCAGCTGGAACGCCCGATTCGAGCGCGACATCAACCAAACGCACCGAGTTCGAAGAATTCGCCGAGCCTACGACAACCATGACATCAACCAGCGGGGCAATGACCTTCACGGCACCCTGGCGGTTCTGTGTCGCATAGCAAATATCATCTGAGGGCGGATCAAGAAGAGCCGGGAAACGCTCGCGCAGGCGATCAACCGTTTGACGCGTTTCATCAACAGAAAGGGTCGTCTGCGAAATCCACACAACGCGCTCAGGGTCACGCACAACCAAGTTGTCGACTTCTTCGGGAGTTCCAACGACTTGAATATGCTCTGGGGCCTCACCAAAGGTTCCCTCAACTTCTTCATGACCTTCATGGCCGACCAAGATGATGTCGTAGTCCTCCTTCGCGTAGCGCACGGCCTCGCGATGCACCTTGGTCACCAGTGGGCATGTCGCATCAATGGTTGCCAGGTGTCGCTGCGCTGCGACCTCATGAACCTGCGGGGAAACTCCGTGTGCGGAAAAGACGACGCGCGCGCCTTCGGGGACCTGGTCGGTTTCTTGAACAAAGATCGCCCCACGCTTACTCAAGGATTCCACAACGAATTTGTTGTGAACGATTTCTTTGCGCACATACACGGGGGCGCCGTACAAATCCAACGCCTTCTCTACGACATCAACTGCACGGTCAACACCCGCGCAATACCCGCGCGGCGCTGCCAGCAAAATCTTTCCACCGGCATTTCTTTGCTCAAGGCTGCTCAGCGTCTGGTCGTCAACAGTCATGATTCAACGGTACAGGCAGGCAGGAGTATCCGCGCAGCCGAAACCGCTGATGCTCCTCACACTGGACGCAAATGGAGGGTGCCTGTGTCATGCTTGTTTCGTGCCAGAAAAGATGCCTCCTGCTGCAAAAGCCGCCGACACCACGCGTGACAACCCGTGGCCACTGCGCAGGCTTACCCAGAACATCAAGATCTACGTGGATCGCATGTCGCCACTTTGGGTTGAAGGCCAAGTCGTTCAATACAACCCGCGCCCGGGCTCGCGCATGGCTTTCTTCACGCTGCGCGACACGGAATCCGACACATCAATGACCGTGACGGCTTTCCCCAATGTCATCACTGCGATTGGCGCCGGTTTTGAGGAGGGCGTGAAAGTCGTCGCCCGCGTCAAGCCCGTTTTTTGGGAGCGCAGTGGCAGCCTCAATCTTCAGGCGGCCGAAGTCCATCTTCAGGGTTTGGGTGACCTGCTTGCTCAAATAGAGCGCTTGCGCCAGCGCCTGGCCGCAGAAGGGCTCTTTGATACAGATCGCAAAAAGCCCCTTCCTTTCCTCCCGCGAGTGATCGGCCTGGTGTGTGGCCGAAACGCGAAAGCAAAAGACGACGTCATCGTCAATGCCAGCGCGCGTTGGCCCGGCGCCCGTTTCGAGGTCCGTGAGGTCGCAGTCCAGGGACAATACGCCGTCCGTGAGGTCACCCAGGCGATCGCGGAACTGGATTCCTTCCCCCAAGTTGACGTCATTGTTGTTGCCCGAGGTGGCGGTTCCGTTGAGGATCTTCTTCCCTTCTCTGACGAGGCCTTGGTGCGCGCCGCCGCGCAAGCCTCCACTCCCCTGGTGTCAGCCATCGGCCACGAAGGGGATGCTCCCCTTTTGGACTATGTCGCAGACTACCGTGCCTCGACACCGACCGACGCTGCCCGTCGGATTGTCCCCGACCTTGCCCAAGAGCTTGAGGGTTTAGCTGGCGCTTCTCAAGCAATGCGGAATGCAATCGAGCGCCGGCTCGCTCAAGAGCGCTACAACCTGGATTTGCTGGTGTCGCGTCCGATCTTCTTAGCTCCTGCTGCGACTTTGGAACCGCATCGGACTTTCATTGACTCCGCTCTTACGTCACTGCGTACTCAGGTCGAGCGTCGCTTGAATTCTGAACGTCAAAGCATCCTGCAGGCCTCGGCAACCCTTCAGGCCCTCTCTCCTCAAGCGACTTTGGAACGCGGTTACTCGATGCTGCGTCTCCCTTCAGGGGAGCTTGTCCGTGATGCTTCGCAAGTTCCTAAGGGAACTCTTGTGGAGGGAATTTTGGCGCAAGGTCGCCTGGTCGCTCAGGTTGTCGGTTCAACTCCGGTGACGCAGGCGCCGGACTCCCCGCAGTAGCATCCTCTTTCAGACTCAACTTTCACCCATACTTGTCACTACCGGAGGTTCCCATGGCAGAAACGTCCCTTCCTTCACCCGAAACGCTGTCCTACGAAGCGGCGCGCGATGAACTCGTTGCGATCGTCAAGACGCTTGAAAGCGGACAGGCTCCTCTTGAAGACACTCTTGCGATGTGGGAGCGCGGCGAGGCCCTTGCAACACGTTGCCGTTCCATCCTCGACGCAGCAACTCAGCGCATGCAAGCAGGAGCGGAATCACCCCAGTCCGACCAGTAGACTCTGGGTCCCGCAATCAGGTGGGAATGGTTAGACTTAAAGCGTCATCTGTTAGTGGAACCAGCCGAAGTGGTCTGGAAACAGGAGGAAAAATGGACCTCGCAATCGACCCCCACATCCTCTCCATCGGAGAAGCCTTAATGGATATCGTGGTCCCCGCGGATAGCCCTATCGCGGCCGTCGAGATCCCCGGGGGCTCACCGGCCAACGTCGCAATGACGCTCGGTCGCTTAGGCCGTAACGTTGGCCTGCAAACATGGCTGGCACACGATGAACGTGGCGAGATTATTGAAGATCACTTCACGGCCTCGCATGTGGTTATTACCGAGGAATCCTTCGGTGCCGACCACACCCCAACCGCACTCGCAAAGCTCAACGAAAAGGGTGCGGCTACCTACACCTTTGATCTTGACTGGGCTCCAAATAGCCCTATCGCCGTATCCACCCAGGCTCGAATCGTCCACTCCGGTTCCATTGCTGCAGTCATCGAACCGGGCGCACACGCCGTTTTGGATGCAATGGTCACCGCGCGCCAGCACGCCATTATTACCTATGACCCCAATGCTCGCCCCGCTCTCATGGGAACGCCTGAAGAAGCATTGGCCACCGTCAATAAGTTCATCGGTATCTCCGATGTCGTCAAGGTTTCTGATGAAGACATCGCATGGCTGACCAACGGACGCGAGATCGAGGATGTAGTGCGCGATTGGCTCACCGCAGGTCCCTCACTGATCGTTGTCACGAAGGGGAAGGATGGCGCAGCGGCATTCACCTCCAATGGTGTTCGCCGTTCAATCCCCGCCGGAGACGTCAAGGTCGAAGACACCGTTGGTGCAGGAGACTCCTTCATGGGCGGCCTGATCGATGCCCTGTGGTCGCTCGGCTTGGTCGGCGCTATGTCGCGCCCCGCTCTGCGCGATTTGGATGTCTCTAAGGTCGACTTCATCTTGCAGCGCGCCGCAACCATCGGTGACATTACCGTCTCCCGCGCAGGCGCGAACCCGCCATGGCTGTCAGAGCTCGCTGAGTTCCTCGCCTAAGAAAGAGGACTCAGCACTAAGAAACTCATTGGGGGGCTTGAATCCACGCGATTCAAGCCCCCCAAAGGTTATTTCAGCCGTACTGTCCACGGCTCTTCCTCAGCAACGACCGCGCCTGTGCGCTCACGTCCCGCAAACCGCGCTAACCTTACTTCCCCATTCGCCTTTCGCGCTGTGCATAGGCGCGCAACGCGCGCAGGAAGTCAATCTTGCGAAAATCTGGCCAATAGGTTTCACAGAAATAAAACTCAGAGTGCGCAGACTGCCAAATCATGAACCCCGACAGTCTTTGCTCACCCGATGTACGGATCACCAAATCAGGGTCGGGCTGATCTCCCGTGTACAGATGCTCGGCAATATCAGAGTCCTTCAATCGCGAAGCCAACTCTTCAAGGCTCTCCCCGCGCTCTCCTGCATCACGGATCACTTGGCGCACGGCCTCGACAATCTCATGACGTCCGCCGTAGCCGACGGCAATGTTGACGCTGAGCGTGCTGGTGGTAGGGCTTTCTTTCGCGGCTTCGCGGAGGGAATCGGCAATATCTTCTGGGAGCAGGCGCAGATCCCCAACGATACGCAGGCGCCATCTTCCAGTTTGACTGAGTGCGCCTACGGTCTGCGAAATGATCGTCAGGAGTTCAGAAAGTTCATCACTTTGACGCGAGAGGTTATCAGTCGAAAGCATCCACAAAGTGACGATCTCGACGCCAACTTCTTCGGCCCACCCGAGAAACTCCGCGATCTTCCCCGCGCCGACTCGGTGCCCTTGGGATGCCGTGAAGCCGATCGACTTCGCCCACCGCCGGTTTCCGTCAAGAATGACTCCGACGTGACGAGGGATTGGACGCCCCGATAAAGATGCTCGTAAGCGCTTCTCATAGACGTCATAGAGCATGTTCCACTGTGACACTTTCAGTCCCTTCCGCGCGAAAGAGTGTCAATACTGTTTAAGGGTATCGCGATTCTCGCACCCCTCGCATATTCGTCCGTGGCCCTCAGCTCCCTCACACTACCGCCGCAAGCGATGATTTTTCGGCAAGATTGGCGTACCCTACGGTTTAGTAAGTTACGCAAACGTAGGTAGAGTTTTCAGAGGAGGCAGCAATGAAAATCGCTTCCCTTAAACCCACTGAGTGGTTCCCCGGACAGAAGGTTTCCGTCAAGCCTCACCTCAGAGGATGGATCCACCTAGTCGCCGCACCGCTCTCTTTGGCGGCATCGATTGTCCTGACTTGCCTTGCTCCCAGCGGGGCAACCAAGTGGGGTTCGGCGATCTACCTTGCGGCCTCGTTGATCCTCTTTGGGATTTCAGCGCTCTACCACCGCTTCTACTGGTCGCCGCGATGGGAAATCGTGTGGAATCGCCTTGATCATTCCAACATTTTCTTGCTCATCGCCGGCACCTACACCCCTCTCTCGGTCGCGGTGCTCCCCCACGACCAAGCGGTCACGATCTTGTCGATCGTCTGGGGAGGTGCGCTAGCCGGAATCCTGCTTAACCTGTTCTGGCCGACTGCTCCCAGGTGGCTCGCAACGCTTATTTACGTTGCTTTGGGGTGGGTTGCTCTGTGGTACCTCCCCCAGTTCTGGGCACTCGCGGGACCGGCTGTGGTCTGGCTTCTCTTGGCCGGTGGAATCTTGTATACGATCGGCGCGATTGTCTACGCAACGAAGAAACCCGATTTATCGCCTCGATGGTTCGGGTTCCACGAGATCTTCCATACCTTCACGGTTCTTGCGTGGGCGTGCCACTGCACCGCCGTGTATTTAACAGTTTTGTAAGTTTTCCACCGATAGCACAAAATCCACATTTCCTAGCTGAAGGCTGCTAGGCTGGCAAGTCTATAGAATGAATGTGAAGGCCGACGTCCGTCGGCACATGTCGGAGGCATAAGTAATGGCTGATACCCAATGGCTGACTCAAGCTCAGTACGACAAGCTCCAGGCGGAGCTCACAGATCGCGTCGAGGTGCGTCGTCCTGAAATCGCTCGCCTGATCGACGCAGCTCGTCAAGAAGGCGATTTGCGCGAGAACGGCGGCTACCATGCCGCTCGTAACGAGCAGTCCTTGAACGAGACCCGCATCCAGGCTCTCGAAGAAATGCTGCGCAACGCCGAGGTTGGCGAAACCCCCGCTGATGATGGAATCGTCGAGCCCGGAATGGTTGTCACCGCTCTTGTTGCAGGCCGCGAGCAGAAGTTCCTCTTGGGTTCCCGCGATGCGGGCGGCGACCTCGGAGTGCAGGTCTTCTCTTCTCAGGCTCCTCTGGGCGCAGCAGTGATGGGACACCGTAAGGGTGATACCCTCACCTACGAGGCACCCAACGGCCGCGAGATCACCGTTGAGATCTTGGATGCGACGCCTTTCGTTGGCTGAGTAAACCCAAACGCACTGTGGGGGCCTCCAGAGTTGAACTCTGGGGCCCCCACAGTTTTACGCATTCGGTCAGGACGTGCTTTCAGCGTCAATCAGCCTCATGCGTCGCTGTCTTCTTCATCCGTTTCAGCGCTCTGCTCGATTTCATCAGCGATACGCGTCCCCACGCTATCGCCAGGCTCTGCACTGCCAACAGTCACCATGCGTTCGCTCAGTTCCTCGTCTACGGCATAGGTGTGTGCATCGACTGCTTCCCCTGCGATAAGGGGAAGATCTTCACCGTAGGAATGAGCAATCAAAGCATCGAGCGTTCCTGGAGCCCCGCCCGGACGATCAAGCTTTGTCGCTAGCGCAGGCTCAGGATCATGTCCGTGCAAGTAGAGCACAGTGGAGTTGATGAAGGCTGCGATCGGGATGGAGAAAATCGCTCCCGTGATTCCCGCAACCATCGAACCCGCCGTCACGCCAAGTAAAACAACCAGAGGGTGCAAAGACACGGCGTTGGACATGAGAAGCGGTTGAAGGAGGTTACCCTCGACTTGCTGAACCAGCAAGATAATGACCAGCATGATCAATCCGACGGTGAATCCCTGATCCACGACGGCCACCAAGACTGCGATAATTCCCGAAACCAAGGCACCGATAATCGGAATAAAAGAGCCAAAAAACACCAAAACGATGATCGGGATGACCAATGGGACGCCCAAGAAATAGGCGCCGATACCGATGCTCAGCGCATCGATGAACGCAACTTGCATCTGGCCGACCACATAGCCGCCCATGCTTGCCCACCCGCGAATTGCGGCCTCGTGAACGGGTTCGCGAGCGCCCTTGGGAAGCAAACGCACGAACCAGACCCAGATGTCACGGCCGTCTTTGAGAAAGAAGAAGAGGCAGAAGAAAGCGATCAGCGAACCGGTTGCGATCGAGATCGCCGAAGAAGTCGCATTCACCGCGCCGAAGATCAGTGACTGTGCGTGGGATTGAACCCAGGTGACAATTTCGGATTGCAGGTTTTCCAGATGCGAGTCGATACCGGAAGTGTCGATCCCCAACGGGTTGGTGCGCAACCATTCAAGGAGAGTGGTAATGCCTTCGTTCGCTCGGGTCAGCAGCGAAGGAACCTGCGAGAGGATCTGAGCCCCAGCAGTCGATAGTGCGGCGCCGACGACAACTACAGTGGCCAGCAGGCCGCTAAGAGCAGCGAGTGCACGCGGGAAGTGAGCCTTGCGATGAAGCCATGACACCATCGGGTTCAAGAAAACCGCAAGAAGAAGCGCAACTGCGATCGGAACGATGATCCCGTAAACGAAGGTCATTCCGAAAATCAGCAGGGCGACCGCGGCAACGACGACGATGGCGCGCCATGCAACTGCTGCGCCCACGCGCAGGGACCAGGGCACGGCCTCGGAAGCATCGCGGCTGGCGGGCTCATCCTCAACGACGACGCGAACGCGCTTGGGTCCATCCCCCTGGCGATGAGAGCGCTGCTCGTGAACGCGGCGCCTGATCTGCTCGAGAGGTTTCAGAAGCGACGAGGCCAAGCCTGAGCTGGTTCCTCCTCCCCTGTCCGCAGGACTGGGGTGTTTATCGGGGACTGATGCTTGTTGCTGCGCATCCTTTTCACTCATGCTTGGCCTCGTCTTTTCAGTTTGTTGCCTCAGGCGACACCGAGAATATCGGTGACGAAAACAAGGGTATCGCCGCCGCGGATCCCAGCCTGGGGAACGCCGCGCTGACCGTAGCCGTATTCGGAAGGAATGGACAGCAGGACGCGTGAGCCGACGCGCTGGCCGATGAGCCCCTCATCCCAACCACGGATGACCATTCCCACGCCAATCTGGAAGCTCAGTGCAGCGCCGCGGTCGTAGGAGTTATCGAAGACGTTTCCATCCCAGACTTGCCCCAAGTAGTGGCAGTGGATGGTATCTCCAGCTTCGACGACCTGGCCGTCACCCTCATGGAGGACCTCGACAAGCAGCTCATCGCTGGGGGTGGAATCAGCAAATTCCAGGGTAGGCTTACGGCCGAATTCACCTGTCACAGTTAGGTTTTCCATGGTTTCTCCTTGGGGAATCACAGTGGGAAAAAATGGTGACGCTCTAGTTAAACATTCCCAGAACCCAGGCGCGCGACATAGAACACGCGTTCCCTAAATTGCACAAATATTCCCCGCGATCAACCCGGATTCACTGGAGAGCCAGGCATATTCAGACTCGAAGGAGGATTCGGTGAGCGGCGGAAAAATCTATTGCGCATAGAAAAGGGGGCCGCCTCTGTTCGAGAACGGCCCCCTTTCAAACGTCAAACGTCAAACGTCAAACAAGTTTATCGACGATTCAGAATTGCCAGGATGCGCAGAATCTCCACGTACATCCACACGACCGTGACCATGATGCCGAAGGCGCAGTACCACGCGAATTGCGCTGGAGCTCCACGCTCAACGCCCTGTTTGACGGTATCGAAGTCACCGATCAAGGCCATGGTTGCAAGGACAACGGCGATGAGGGAGACAACCACGCCCAGCGGAATACCCTTGACGTAGATCGTGTCGATCGGCGCCATCGCTCCGAAGGCCACCAAAACCGCGTTTGCGATGCGAGTCAGGAGAAGCGCCAAGATCCCAATCAAGGTGAACTTTGCGAGCTTGGGCGAATTACGCACCTTTCCGGAAGTAAAGAGGACAAGCGTAATTCCCGTAACAGCAAGGGTTGCGATGAATGCCTGAGCCACGATGCCCGGGTAGGTCATTTCCATGAAGGAGGACAAGGTACCCAGCGAGACGCCTTCCGCGAAGGCGTAGGCCATGATGAGACCCGGGCGAATGGTCTTCGAGAAGGAATTCACCATTGCCAGAATGAAAGCGATGAGCGCCCCCAGTCCCATGGCGACAACGCCCAGCATGGGGTTCGTTGCAGCGAGGAACCACGCAGGAGCTGCACCAAGAAGCAGAATCAGGAAAGAGATTCCGGTCTTCATCAAGGCGTCGTCATAGGTCATGCGACCGCGATCAACCGCGTCTGCGGAAGGTGCCTGGTAGGCCTGCTGGAGGTCGGCATACACGGAGGGGTCAACGCTGGGGGCGCCAGCGTAGCCGCCTTGAGCCTGGGTCCCATAGGTCGAGGCCTGGGGCTGAGCATAGGGGTAGCGCACGGGATCAACAACGGTTGTCCCGGAAGCCTGAGCGTTCGTGGGCTGGTAGCCGGGCATCGCCGGGTAGCCCGCGGGAGTCGAATCGGCGCGAGACCAGTCTCGCTCCATCTTTGAGAACACGGGGTTTGTCATGAGATTCCTTTCCCTCGGTTCAGTATCTATTGAGTACCCCCAGTCGGACTCGAACCGACAACACACCGATTTTAAGTCGGTTGCCTCTGCCAATTGGGCTATGGGGGCTTCGCCGCTAGCGACGAGCCAGCATCGAAAGCGCGATACCGTCAAGGATATCGTGTTCGGAGACGTGGGCGCCCGATATCGGATGGTTTGTATTCTCGCAGCGTAGAGTGACGCGGTCCATGACGCGCTTCCAAATGAGCGCCCCACCTGCGATGACATCCGCGCGCCCCTCAGGCATGAACCCGAGGGCCGCCTTGACCGCCAGTGGTTGCTCGAGCATGAAACGGACCGAGGCATCGGTATCCGCGTGGCCCAGAAATGCACCGTCAATCTTTTCCGGCTGGTACGAGGCCAAGCCCAGCGCGTGCGCAGCGATCGTTGTGATGGTCCCGGCTACGCCCACCACGCCTCGGACGCTGGAGAAATCAACAACTTCTTCGGCCTCATCAAGGCGCGCATCGATCCACTCGCTGGCCTGGGCCTGCACCCCGTCGGGAATCGGCTGATCGCTTGCGCATCCCGCAAAGAATTTCTCGGTCACGCGTACGGAGCCCATATCGGCTGAATATGCCGCGTCGACGCCCTTACCCAAAGTCCCCACGACCATTTCCGTTGACCCGCCACCGATATCGACGACCAACACCTTCCCGCGATCGTAGGCGTGCACGCTACTTGCAGCACCGGCGAAAGACAAGGCGGCTTCTTCAGTGCCGGGAACAACTTCCGGGTAGACACCCAGGAGTTCTTTCACCGGCTCAATGAAGTCCTGGCGGTTTTCAGCGTCACGCATTGCCGATGTCGACACGAAACGAATGTCCGTTGCCTCCAGATTGTCAATCATCCGCTTGTATTCGCGCACCGCTGCGAGGGTGCGCTCGATTGCCTCGGGAGCAAGGCGCCCCGTACGGTCAACGCCCTGCCCCAAGCGTACGATCCGCATTTGTCGGGTGAGATCGTTCAAGATCACGTGCTCACCCTTGGTTTCACCGTCTGCAACAAGAAGTCGAATTGAGTTCGTTCCACAGTCAATTGCCGCTACCCGCGTCATGGTTCCGTTCTTTCTGGGGAGTTCGCTATTTTTAGAGATCGACACGCACCACGCGCATCAGCAGGTGCAGGACTGGCAATCCCACAGGCCTCGTTCACGCATCATCTCGAGTGCGAGGTCGCCGATTGGGTTTACCCCTTCTCCCGCCGCCAGCGCATGACCGACTACTGCATGCAAGCACTTGACACGCGTAGGCATTCCGCCAGCGGATACTCCGTGGATTTCAGGAACGTCCAGTTCCAGCTGGCTGCCAAGTTGCTCACGCGAAGCAATGTAGGCCTCGTGGGCGCGCTGGTATGCGACGCGAAGGTCCTCGTCATCGGCCAAGCGCTGATTGAAGTCTTCCATGACCTTGGTTGCTTCAAGCGTCGAGCAGGCGCGGACCGCTCCGGGACTGGTCAGGTAGAACGTTGTTGGGAAAGGGGTTCCGTCTTCGAGCCTGGGCGCCGTCGCGACAACGGTCGGCTTCCCGCAAACACAACGCGCGGCGATCCCGACGACCCCTCGGGGAACACGTCCCAATTGTTCTTCGAGAACCTGAAGATCCTCGTCGCTAGCCGGCGTAATCGCGTTCATCATTCCTCCACATTCAGACAAACCCGGATTATTTTACGCGAAAAGGCTTGCGGGAGGGAGTGTTTCCACACAATGGATATGGCCCGCGTGGCACGCGGTGATCAGTTGCCAGTTCCTTGTGTGCTTGCGCTATTTTCAGGAGTCGCAGACTGCGAAGGAGATGGCGCATTCCCGCCTGTTTGTGCGGTCTGGATATTTCCCGTTGGCTGGTCAGCTTCTTCGACCGTCATCGAGAGGACCTGCATCCACGGGCGAGCAGGGCCCGCCGCGCGCGCTGCCGCAACCTGCGCTTGGTCTTGGTAATCCTTGCCGGGGTCCAAGACGGAATACTGAGTTTCCCCGGGCTTGACATATCCGAGGCGTTCGCGCGCCTGCGAGGCAATGTACTGCGGATTCGACCACAGTTCGAGTTGTTGACGCTTTGCGTCATTATCCGCTTGGGTTTGTTGAACCTTTGCCTTGATCGCCGCAAGTTCGCGTTCTTGGCTCCACAGCTGCATGAACGAGGGAACGAGGAGTAGCGCGAGAAGCGCCCCAAGAAGGAGCAACCCCAAAATACGCATTGAGATTTCGATACCACCAAAAGAGACCGAGGTGGGGCGCCTCGCGGCGCTTTCCGCGGCTTTGGCGCGGGGTCTGGGAGCTTCCCTTTCCGGACGCACTCGCGTCGTTGTGCGCAGGCTTGGTGCGCTTTGAGTCCCTTGAGCGCGTGTCCGTGGGGGGTTTCCTCCCTGACGAGGCCGCCGCTGGGTACCGGGCTCAGCCGCAGCTTGACGTCTGCGGGCATTGGGGACGACGGGGCGTCCTCTTCTGGGTTTCTGAGCCATATCCCTATGGTGCCTCAAGCAGGCAAGACAGGCAGGACGCAAAACTCATGTGTTCCCAATTGAGTGCTGAATCGCATAACGAAGGGGTGGGTGATGATTTCTCATCACCCACCCTAGGTCACGCTTCTAGGAGCGTGTCAGTATGTGCTTCTCAGAAGGAAGCGCGGGGGAAGGAAGAACGACCCGCGTACACTGCTGCAACGTCGAGATCCTCTTCGATGCGCAGGAGCTGGTTGTACTTCGCCACGCGCTCGGAGCGAGCGGGAGCACCGGTCTTGATCTGGCCGGAGTTGGTGGCAACCGCGAGGTCCGCAATGGTGGTGTCCTCGGTTTCACCGGAACGGTGAGAGGTCATTGAACGGTAGCCGTTGCGGTGTGCTTCTTCCACTGCATCCAGGGTCTCGGTCAGCGAGCCGATCTGGTTCACCTTAACGAGCAGAGCGTTAGCAGCATGCAGCTCGATGCCCTTGCGCAGACGCTCGGGGTTGGTGACGAAGAGGTCGTCGCCAACGAGCTGGACACGATCGCCGATCTCTGCGGTCAGAGCGGTCCATGCGTCCCATTCGTCTTCCGACAACGGGTCTTCAATGGAGACCAGCGGGTAGTCGCGGATGAGCTTCTCGTAGTAGGTGACCATGTAGTCGGTCGAGCGGCCTTCGCCTTCGAACTGGTACAGGCCATCCTTGAAGAACTCGGAGGAGGCGACGTCCAGGGCAAGTGCGACATCAGTGCCGGGCTTGAAGCCGGCCTTCTCGATGGCCTCGATAATCAGGTCGAGTGCAGCGGCGTTGGAAGAGAGGTTCGGTGCGAAACCGCCCTCGTCGCCCAGACCGGTAGACAGGCCACGTTCCTTGATGACGGCCTTGAGGGTGTGGTAGACCTCGGCGCCCCAGCGGAGGGCATCGCGGAAGGTCGGAGCACCCAGAGGAGCAATCATGAACTCCTGGATGTCAACGTTGGTGTCTGCGTGAGAGCCACCGTTGAGGATGTTCATCATGGGAACGGGCAGGATGTGAGCGTTGGGGCCGCCCAGGTAACGGTAGAGGGGCAGACCTGCGGACTCGGCAGCAGCCTTTGCAACAGCAAGGGAGACACCGAGAATAGCGTTTGCGCCGAGCTTGCCCTTGTTGGGGGTGCCGTCCAGCTCGATCATGATTTCATCGATGCGACGCTGGTCGGAAGCGTCTTCGTCAATCAGTTCGGGGGCGATGATGTCGTTCACTGCGTCAACGGCGTCCTGAACGCCCTTGCCCTGGTAACGACCCTTGTCGCCATCGCGACGCTCAACTGCCTCGAATGCACCGGTGGAGGCGCCAGACGGAACTGCTGCGCGCTCGAAAGTGCCATCTTCAAGAATGACCTCAACCTCGACGGTGGGGTTACCGCGGGAGTCGAGGATCTCGCGAGCTCCGATTGCTTCAATGCTTGCCACGTTAATTCTCCAATCGATTAACTACGTGACTACTGTCGTATCTAACGCTAGTACATTCGGAGCCACTCCATCAGTAGTACGCGAGCACTCACACACATTTTTCTCGTCACGATCAAGGACACATTGGCACAAATTAGACATAGGTCCCCATAAATGCCGTATCGCCCACCCTCACGGGTGGGCGATACATCACATTTCAGACACGTGGGGGTATACCCATACGCCCACGCAGAGCCGGCGACTAATTCTGGCTTCCCTGCTGCGCGGCAGAGCTCGAGCGAACGACGTCGCCGAAAACTGTCTGAGTCAGCTCATTGCTTTGCGCATTGTAGGTGCCGTAGCGCGGATTGATCTCAACCTTCGTTGACTGCATAATCTGCGAAATCTGATTGCTCAGTTCCTGCGATTTTTCGGAGGAAAATCCCATTGAACGCAGCTTTTGCAGAGCCAAAGTGTCCTTGACGATCGTCTTCAAGAAGGGAGTCGGTTCTTCGATAGGAGTGCTCTGTCCTCCACGAGCAACAACACGTTCCCCCATTTGCTGGAACTGTTGCATGACCTCTTCGTCGCTCACCGTCACGCCGTTTTCTTCAGCAACTTGGCCCACTGCACGCGAAGAACTCATATCCGGAAGGAATTGCGCCGCATCGACCTGCTGCCCCATCAATGCGGTGAGCTGTTGACTAGACAGGTCCAGTTCTGCCTCGCTCACGCTCCAATCACCAATGATCGCTGCAGTTCCCGGGTGCGCGGAGCAGGCCCCAAGGCCCAATCCACACACGGCCAAAATTGCTGCAGCCTTCGATGCGCGTGAAAGAGAAACCATGACTATATCCTCCGGAAAATCACTCTGTATAGGTGTCAGTGTAGCGCTCTGATTAGCCCTGAGATGCCTGCGGCGGGTTGAGCACCTTCGTCATCAGATTTTCGATCCAGTCGATGAGTGCGCGATCCGTCAAGGGAACACCACCGATACGCGCCGTCATCGGCAGAGGGACAAGCAACTGACGAACAGCAGCTTTCACGACGCATCCCGGGTACAGGCGCTTGAGCCTCATCGCCTGAGATTCTTTCAATTCGATGGGGTGGATCCGCAGGTATTTACCCTGCGTTGCAAGCTCATCAATACCCATGCGACGCAGGAGCGAACGAAGACGAGCAATCTCAAAGAGCAAGTCCACCTGCTGGGGAATAGGACCGTAGCGGTCAGCCAACTCCTCGCGCAGGTCTTTTTCCTGCTCGCCGGTTTCAACCGCGGCAATCTTGCCGTAGACCTCAAGGCGTAGGCGTTCAGCGGAGATGTAGTCCTCTGGGATGTGCGCATCGACGGTAATGTCCAAACGCAGATCCTTCTTTTCTTCCTTGCGCTGTCCTTTGAATGCGGCGACCGCATCCGCGACCATTCGGACGTAGAGATCGAAGCCCACGCCCTCGATGTGTCCCGACTGCGCGCCTCCCAAGAGGTTACCGGCGCCTCGGATCTCCAAATCGCGCTGAGCAACCGCAAGCCCCGCACCCAGATCAGCGTTCTGGGCGATCGTCTGCAAGCGCTCGTGCGCCATCTCTGAAAGAGGCCGGTCAGAGGGGTAGAAGAAGTACGCATATGCGCGCTCGCGGCCTCGGCCCACGCGGCCACGTAACTGGTGCAATTGGGACAAACCGAAAGTATCCGCACGATCAACAATCAGAGTATTAGCGTTTGAGATATCGAGGCCGGTTTCCACGATGGTGGTACACACCAGAACGTCGAAATCATGGTTCCAGAAGTCAACGATGACGCTTTCCAATTGGTGTTCGTTAAGTTTTCCGTGGGCCACTCTGATCCGCGCCTCGGGAACAAGTTCTTGGATATGCGCGGCGACCGATGCGATGGAGTCCACGCGGTTGTGCACGTAGAAGACCTGACCATCGCGCAAAAGCTCGCGTCGGATAGCGGCACTGACCTGCGCGTCAGTATGCGCGCCGACGAAAGTGAGAACGGGCTGGCGTTCTTCGGGCGGAGTTTGAAGAATCGACATTTCACGAATGCCTGAAACTGCCATCTCCAAGGTCCTAGGAATGGGCGTCGCGGACATTGAGAGAACGTCCACATCGGCTCGCAGGGCTTTGAGCGTTTCCTTGTGCTCGACACCGAAACGCTGTTCCTCGTCGATGACGACCAGGCCCAGATCCTTGAAGGTAATGGCACCGGAGAGCAACGAGTGGGTGCCAATAACCAGATCCACTCCTCCCGAGGCCAAGCCTTCCTTAACTTTTTCCGCTTCCTTGGGCGTCGAGAAGCGCGAGAGCGTGCCGATAGTGACGGGGAATCCCGCGTAACGTTCCGCGAAGGTTTCGGCATGCTGCTGGACGAGAAGCGTCGTTGGCACTAAGACAGCGACCTGTTTGCCGTCCTGGATTGCTTTGAAAGCTGCACGGACTGCGATCTCGGTTTTTCCATAGCCCACGTCACCCGTGAGAAGGCGGTCCATGGGCATGGGCTTTTCCATGTCGGCTTTCACTTCGTCGATGGTGACGAGTTGGTCTGGTGTTTCCACGTAGGGGAAGGAATCTTCCAATTCGCGTTGCCACGGGGTATCCGGCCCAAAAGCATGCCCCTTCGTCGCCTGACGCACCGCATAGAGGCGAATGAGTTCCTGCGCGATTTCTTTGACGGCTTTGCGAGCCTTTGCCTTGGTTTTCTCCCAGTCGGCCCCGCCCATCTTCGTCAGTGCGGGTTGATCGGAACCCGTGTACTTCGAGATCTGATCCAAGCTATCTGTGGGGATAAAAAGTCGATCACCGGGCTGGCCACGCTTTGAGGGCGCGTATTCCAAGACCAAATAGTCGCGAGTAACCTGTCCTTCTCCGCGTCCAACGGTGCGGGAAACAAGCTCAATGAATCGCCCAATTCCGTGCTGATCATGAACGATGTAATCCCCCGGATGAAGCGTGAGGGGATCGACTCCTTTACGCCTGCGCGAGGGCATTTTCCGCATGTCTCGGGTTGTCGCGCCTACGCGCCCGGATAGATCCGATTCGGAGATGATCGCAAGTTTGAGTTCGGGCGCAACAAAACCGCGAGTTCGCGGAGCTGAGACAACATAGAGCACCGAAGGATCCTGCGAAGGATCGCACTCTTCGACGATGCGACTTCCAATTCCTGCGTCCGTCGCGATGGAGTTCAAGCGGCGGGCGGGGCCCTCTCCTTCAGCCGCAAGGATGAGCGTCCATCCGGCCCTTAGCAAAGTTCGGATATCGTCGAGGGCACGCGCATAATCGCCTCGATAGGGGCGCACGTCCCGCGCGCCCAGAGCAACCAATTCGTCTGAAACAACGACGGAGTGCGCTTCTTTCTTCAGGAGAGCTCCCGAGGTTTGCGCCTGTTCGTCCTCACTGTTCGCGGGGCTTCCGCCTTGTTCAGCGATTGCTTGAGCAAGTTGCGCGGGCGGAAGGGCCGTCAAGTCCCACCAAGGACGCCCCTGTGCTCCCCAGATTTCTTCCAATGGGATGAACGAGGCCTGGCCTGCTTCAAGGGGTACTGCTCCCCCACCAGCAGCCTGGGACCAGGCCGCGGCGAGAAATTCTTCTGTGGTTGCAACCAGGTCCGCCCCGCGAGCACGAATACGCTCGGGGTCAACGGCAACGAAGAGCCCGCCTGCAGGAATGAGGTCAAGGAAAGAATCCATTCCCCCGACCAAGATTGGTGCGAGAGATTCAAGGCCCGGAGCCGCGATTCCCTGCGATGCCAATTCCAAGATTTCGGCCGCACCGGGAAGCTGGTCCATCTCATTGCGAGCCTTGGCGCGGACCTGCGGGGTCAAGAGCAGCTCCCGGCAGGCAACCGCCCAAACACCGGACTCCACAATTCCCAAAGTTCGCTGATCAGACACGGAAAAGGCTCGGATTTCATCGACTTCATCTCCCCATAATTCGATGCGCAAAGGGTGCGCTTCTTGAGGGGGAAATAGATCGAGAATGCCACCGCGAACCGAAAATTGTCCGCGTCGCTCGACCATATCGACACGCTCGTAGCCCAGGTTTTCAAGTTCTTGAGCCAAGTGCGGAAGATCCACGATATCCCCGGACTTCACGCGCACGGGGGCACGATCAGCAATCCCATGAATGATGGGCTGCATGAGCGCTCGAACGGGAATCACAACGACATTGAGACCTCCCGCGTGTTCATCGCCGGATTCCGGGTGAACGAGGCGCCGTAGGACCGCAATGCGTTGAGCCATGGTGTCTGCTTGAGGTGAGAGGCGTTCATGCGGCAATGTCTCCCACGAGGGAAAGACCTCGACCTCGTCAATCCACGCGCGCAGGGCGAGCGCCGTTTCTTCGGCCTCGCGCCCGGTTGGGGTCACGACATAGGTTGTTCCACCTCGGCGAGCGGCCATCGATGCAATCAGGGGAATGCGCGCACCGGCGGGAGCAACGGCACAACCAGAGATCCCCTGGTCAACGGATTCGAGCACCTGCGACAGTGCTGCATCGCCTTCAAACGATGGGAGAAGAGAAGAAAACTGCGGCACTTAGGCTCCCTGTTGCGTGTGCAAGCGCTGCTGCGCCTCACTGAAACTTGTGGTGACGATATCTTCGACAACGTCTCCGGCTTGGGCGATGGTCACTGCGAGCTCGGTCAGCTGGTTTTGATTCATTCGCGCAAGCACGTAATCAGCAGGATTCATTCGACCCGGCGGGCGACCGATTCCGATCCGCAGCCTGTTGTAGTCACGTGTGCCCAGGACCTGAGAGATCGATTTGAGGCCGTTGTGGCCGCCTTCGCCGCCCCCGGTCTTCAAGCGCAGAGTACCTTCGGGAAGGTCAAGATCATCGTGAACGACCAAGAGGCGTGAAGGCGTGACATTCATGAACTTCGCGAGGCGCCCGATGGGACCACCAGAAGTGTTCATGTAGGAATCGCTGATTGCCAGAATCACCCGCGGTCCAGGAACGCCTCCAGGGAGCATTCCCAATCGAATGTCTGCGCAGTGAGTCCCTGAACGGTGGGCCGTAAGTTGTACTCCCGCATTGGATGCGAGCAGGTCCACGAGCATGTGCCCGACGTTGTGACGGGTATTCGCGTACTGTGCGCCGGGGTTGCCAAGGCCCACAATCATCCAGGGATCCGTTGAAGTCATAGAACGATTGTGCCACCCCCTCCCCCCATCTGCGTCTAGGAAGAAGGTGGCACACCTGTGAAGTTGAGCTTTGAGACCGCTTTAGAGTTTGCCGGCAGGAGCTGAAGGAACTGCAGCGATGAACGCGGGCTCTCCCAACTCATGATCAGCGAAGGCGCGTGCGACGGCCTGTGCGGTTTCCTCCATACGCTCGCGATCAACCAGGGCAATGGCACTGCCTCCGAATCCCCCACCCGTCATTCGCGCACCGTAGGCACCCGCGCCGCGTGCCGCCTCCACAGCAATATCGAGTTCCGTGCACGACACCTCGTAGTCATCACGCAGGGAATCGTGCGAATCATTCATGAGCGCGCCGACAACCTGGACGCGGGAACCCTCCAGGGGTCCTTCCTTGAGGAGCTCAATCAACGCGCGAGTGCGCGCAATTTCAGAGACGACGTGACGCATACGCTTACGAAGCCTCTCATCTTCCAAAGCCTCACTGGCCCCTTGCAGGTCGTCGACCTCAACGAGCTGTTCCACACCCAGCTGTCGGGCGGCCTCTTCGCAATCAGCACGGCGTTGTCCGTACTGTCCATCCGCCAGGGAGTGCGCAGCCCGCGTATCAATAACGAGCAGTGCAAGCCCCTGAGACTCCAGATCGAAGGGGATGTGTTCCACGCTCATATCTCGGCAATCCAATGCAAGGGCATGGCCTTCTTCGCAGCGCAGCGACGCGGTCTGATCCAATCCCCCGGTGTTTGCGCCCGCGATCTCATTTTCTGCGCGGCGCGCACACTCGACGAGGATTGCTCGTCCCTTATCGTTCGGCGCACTCAGCGGGCCGGCCAACCCCAGGTTTTCGGCCTCGTCAATGGCGACGGCCATTGCGCATTCAAGAGCAGCAGAGGAAGAAAGCCCACCGCCGCGGGGAACGCACGAATAGAGCGCAGCGTCAAAACCGCGAATCGGCCCATAACCAGCCTTTTCAAGCGCCCATGCAACGCCGGAAAGGTACGATGCCCAGCCGATAACTTCGCCCTCGCAGCCACGCGGTGCGACCTTGTCGAGGTCCAGCTCATCGACGACCTCGCGGGTCTGGGGCGACACCAGGCGCAAAAGACGATCCTCGCGCGGGGCGTAGGCGATGAAGGCGCGATGCGGGAGTGCGATGGGAAGACAGGGCCCCCCGTTGTAGTCGACGTGCTCACCAATAACATTGACGCGCCCGGGGGCCGACCATACGTCGAGCGGCTGATAGCCGAAAGTTTCTTCAAAAAGTTCGCCAGCAAGTTTGCGTCCTTCGTGGGCGCTCAGAGCGGCTGACCAGGACAGATCCACGTGCACACTTCCTTGGGTGAATCGATCAATACAGTGTCTTCAGCGTAGCGCATTGGGCTTCTTCCTTACGCCGATGTGTTCGTGGACTCGATGTGCTCGACGCCGGCTTACCCATGTACCATGGGCGAGTTCGTATTCCCCATTTCAGGTAGTTTCATGTATCTCCCTCAGCGTTTACCGGGCCAAGAATGGCTCGGCGTCGTCGTTGCGATACCTGAACCCTGGGTGAGTGCGCTGACGGATATTCGCGTCAGTTTGGGTGATGAACAGGGAACAAAAGTGCCCGCCCACATCACGATTCTTCCACCAACAGCAGTGGATAAGGACCGCCGCGAGGACGTGATCGAGCACCTGCGCACGGTTGCGCAGCGTTACACGCCTTTCCGAGTGACCTTGGGCGAGACGGGAAGTTTCCGCCCGGTTTCGCCAGTTGTCTATCTTTCTCTTGCCGAGGGCGCGCGCGAGTGCACCTTCTTGGCGGAAGATATCCGTTCCGGCCCCCTGTACGCCGAGGCGCGATTCCCCTATCACGCACACGTGACCCTTGCGCAGGGCGTGTCTGACGAGGCGCTGGACCGCGCGATGAGCATCGGCTCCTACGAAGCCTCGTGGATGGTCCCGGGTTTTCGTCTGGATCGCGTGGACGAGAATGGTGTCTACTCATCCATGGCGCTTTTTGATTTCGAGAGCGCCTGAGTACTTAGAGTTCGTAGCTCACCGACAGCGGTGCGTGATCGCTCCAGCGTTCCTCGTACGAGGCCGCGCGACCAATAGCGAAAGAAGCAGCCTTCTGGGCCAGCGCGGGAGTCGCAAACTGGTAATCGATGCGCCACCCGGTGTCATTGGTAAATGCCTGACCACGCTGGGACCACCATGTGTAAGGTCCCTGAACGTCGCCGGCAAGATCACGCATGACGTCATGCCATCCCGCATCGAGCCACTGATCTAGGAATGCGATTTCCTCATCGAGCACACCCGCGCGCTTGTTATGGTTCGAGGTCCAATTCTTAATGTCTGAGCGGGTACGAACAATGTTGAAATCTCCAGCAACGACGGTCCCAAGGATCTCCGCTTGTCCCTGCGCGGCCTCGGAAAGAAGCTCCCCCATGCGGCGGCCAATACGCGGCAGATGCGCCATCTTCGCGTCCTGCTTGGGGGTGTCTTTTTCACCCGAGTGGAAGTATGCCGAAACAACGCGGACATGCCCCGCCTTGGTTTCAACCAGCGCTTCTAGCCAGCGGCCCGAATCAACGTCGCTTTCCTGATCATCAAGGAAAAGGCGTGGTTCTCCACTGATATGAGCGCTGTCCTTGCGCACTGCAACTGCGACGCCAGCGCGTCCCTTGATTCGGCAGGGAAGAATGATGCTTTCCCACGAACCGCCCAGCAGTTCAGTGGCGATTTCTTCATCCGCACGGACTTCTTGGAGAAGAAGAACATCACAGGGGTTGGCATCGAGCCACTCCATCATGCCCTTGCGGTGTGCGGCGCGGATTCCGTTGACATTAACGCTGGTAACAGTGAAAACCATGGGCTTCAGTGTACTTGCTTACGATTCAGCGAGCTGAGAGAGCATTCTTTGCCTTCAGTGAAATCGCGCTCTATCAACTGCAGTCCCAGCCATTGACGAACTAGTTTTATGGGAATAGACCTTCTATCCAAGGAGTGCCATGCGCGCTGTTGTCATGCACGAACCCGGCAATGTCACCGTCGAAGAGATGCCGATGCCATCCATCCTCGAACCCACGGATGCCATCATCAAGCTGGCCGCGACGTGCATTTGCGGCTCAGACCTGTGGCCCTACCGCGGTGCTCAGCCCGTCCACGAGCAGCGCATGGGCCACGAGTACGTCGGAACAGTCGTCGAGGTGGGCGAGGCCGTCACAACCGTCAAGCCCGGAGATTTCGTCGTCGGGTCCTTCTGTATTTCCTGCGGCGAGTGCGAGATCTGCCGCGCCGGCTACCCCTCTCGCTGCGTGACCGCCGCTGCACAAGGCGACACTTACGTCAGCACCCGCGCGGGTGGAACCCAGGCCGAATATGCACGTGTCGCCCTCGCAGACGGCACGCTCGTGAAGACCCCAGGTATGCCCACAGAGGAGCAGATTCCCTCCCTCTTGGCCGCCTCTGACGTCCTCGGCACCGGCTGGTTCGCCGCTGACGAGGCCGGAGCAGCTCCCGGGAAGACGATCGTCGTCGTGGGCGATGGAGCTGTGGGCCTCGGAGCGATCATTGCTGCGAAGCAGCTGGGCGCGTCCCGCATCATTGCGATGTCGCGTCACGCGGATCGACAGGCACTTGCCCGTCAGTTCGGCGCAACCGACATCGTCGAAGAGCGCGGCGAAGAAGGTATTGCCCGAATCAAGGAAATGACCGGCGGTCTAGGCGCAGACGGCGTCGTCGAGGCGGTGGGCAACGAGGCAGCTTTCGACCAGGCTCTGGGATGCGTTCGCCCCGGTGGCCACCTGTCTTTTGTGGGCGTTCCTCACGGTGTCTCTCTGGACATGGGCCGCATGTTTGGTGCGGAGGTCCACATGTTCGGCGGTCCGGCTGCCGTCCGTAAGTATCTGCCCACCATGATCGACCTGATTTACCGAGGTGAGATCAACCCGGGTGCCGTCTTCGACCTGGTTCTGCCACTTGAGCGGGTAGCCGAGGGCTACGCTGCTATGGATGAGCGTCGCGCGACGAAGGTCATGTTGACACTCTGATCAACAGTCTTGTCCGCTCTCAGTGCCCTGTCTTCGTTGAAGACAGGGCACTATACTATTCGCCATGTCCGAATCGTCACCGACACCAAGCCCTCAGGAATCACACTCACAGTCGAAGTGCTGCGCTGGGCAGAGCGAAAATGTCTGTGGAGATACTGCGGAAAAAGTATCAGCTGGCTCCCACGAACACACGCATTCCCACGGTCATGATCATTCGCACGGACATGCTGCTTCTCGCAAAAGGCTTGCGATCGCACTGGCAATCACAGCAACGGTTTTCATCGCGGAACTCATTGCCGCTTTCTTCACCTCTTCTTTGTCTCTAGCCGCTGACGCCGGGCATATGGCGGTCGATTCTGCGGGGCTGGTCATCGCCTTTATCGCGGCAACGCTTGCTTTGCGTCCCCGCGATAACCGACGGACATGGGGATGGGCGCGTTCAGAGGTTCTTGCCGCAGCCTTCCAAGCGGGCATGTTGGTCATCATCAGTCTTTTGGTTGCGATCGAAGGCATACAACGCCTAGTCTCCCCCGTTGAGGTCCACGCAGCACCCATGCTGTGGGTTGGAATTTTGGGTTTGGTGGCAAACGCACTCTCACTATTGGTGCTGATCGGCGGGCGCCATGCATCGCTCAATATGCGCGCAGCCGTTCTTGAAGTGGCCAATGATGCCTTGGGTTCTTTTGCAGTCATCATTGCTGCAACTGTTGAATTGATCGGCGGATGGAACCGCGCGGATGCAGTAGCGTCGATCTTCATCGCGCTGTTAATGGCTCCGCGTGCATGCATGCTGCTGCTTCGAACCTTGCGGATTTTGATGGAGGAAGTCCCCGAGGAAATCAACCTTGCGCAGGTCCGTCAGCACATGCTGTCGATTCCCTTGGTGGAGGACGTTCACGATCTTCACGTGAGTTCGGTGGCTTCAAACCTGATCACCGTCACCGCGCATATTGAGGTTGCCGAGGCCGTCACTGCCGGTCAGCGAGACCAGATTATTCACTCTCTGAACGAGTGCGCGATGCACCATTTCCCGGTCGAAATTGCTCACTCGACCTTCCAGGTCGAATCAATCTCCCACGCAAAACACGAGCACCTTCAACACTAAAACCATTTTTCGGCTCTACGCCCTCCGCTTCTCCCAGGCTGCTCAGGGATTGACACCCACACTGCGTCGGGGCGCATAAGCGAGGGCCGCAGCCACTGCCTCGGCAATGACTACGGCCCTCAGACGTTTACTCAGCGACTAAGGTCAGCGATTCGCGCGGTAGAACTCGATGAGCGCGCGAGTGGAGGAATCCTGCTCTGCCAAAACGCTCTGGTCACCCTCGATTGCGGGAAGAATCTGCTTGGCGAGCACCTTTCCAAGTTCCACGCCCCACTGATCGAAGGAATCCAGTCCCCACACAGCGCCTTCAACGAAGGTGATGTGCTCGTAGAGGGCGATGAGCTGCCCCAAGACCGAAGGAGTCAGCGCGGGCGCCATAATCGAGGTCGTCGGACGGTTACCGGTAAAGACTCGAGCGGACACCAGCTCTTCTGCGGTTCCTTCAGCGCGAACCTCTTCTGCAGTCTTACCGAAAGCGAGGGCCTTGGTCTGTGCGAAGAAGTTCGACAAGAACAGCTCGTGCATGTCGGCCTCGCCGTCACGAATCGGCCACGAAGGCTGTGCAAAGGCAATGAAGTCTGCCGGAACCATACGGGTTCCCTGGTGAATCAGCTGGTAGAAGGCATGCTGACCGTTGGTGCCAGGTTCTCCCCAGAACACCTCACCGGTGTCGTAGAAGACCGGAGAACCATCGCGGCGAACGGACTTACCGTTGGACTCCATGGTGAGCTGCTGGAGGTAGGCGGGGAAACGGTGCAGGTACTGCGAATACGGGAGCACTGCGTGGGTATCAGCGCCCAAGAAGTTCGAGTACCAGACGTTGAGTAGTCCCATGATCAGCGGGAGATTTTCCTTCGGCGCTGCCGAGGCGAAGTGCTGATCGATTGCGCGCATTCCACCGAGGAATTCTTCGAAGTGCTCGGGGCCGATGGCGATTGCCAGCGAGGTACCGATTGCGGAATCTACCGAGTAGCGTCCGCCCACCCAGCTCCAGAATCCGAAGGCATTCGCTGGGTCGATACCGAATTCAGCGACCTTGTCCAGTGCCGTTGAGACCGCGACAAAGTGCTTGGAGATTGCATCCTTCTCCTGCTCGGGGTCATTGTTAATGATTCCCTTGGAACGCAGGGAGCTCAGGAACCAGTCGCGCACGGCGTGTGCGTTGGTGATGGTTTCCAAAGTAGTAAAGGTCTTCGAAGCGACGATGACCAAGGTGGTTTCAGGGTCCAGATCCTTGGTGGTCTCACCCACGTCGGTCGGATCAATATTGGAGATGAAACGACACTCCAAGCCCTCTTGGACGTAGGGTTTGAGGGCTTCGTAGGCCATGACGGGACCCAGATCAGAGCCGCCAATTCCCACGTTGACCACAGTCTTCACGGGCTTGCCAGTGACACCAACCCATTCACCCGAGCGGACGCGGTTTGCGAAGGAATAGACGCGCTCCAAAACCTCGCGAACATCGGCGACAACATTGCGCCCATCAACAATAAGCTCATCGCCCGCTGCGCGACGCAGCGCGGTGTGGAGGACGGAACGATTTTCAGTCACGTTAATGCGATCTCCTCGCAGCATCGCATCACGAAGAGCGAAAACCTCGGTTTGATCGGCCAGCGCAAGAAGCTGTTCCAAAGTGGCATCATCGATCAGGTTCTTGGACAAATCAACATGCAGGTCTGCCACATTCAGCGTCCACTTTTGGGCGCGCTGCGGATCATCTTGGAACCATGCGCGCAGGTCGGGGTTAAAGACCTCCGCATGTTCGTCAAGTTGCGCCCAGGCAGGGGTCGTCGTCGGGTCAATTGCGCTCATCGTGCATTCTCCTGATTATCGAAAGTTCCGGTATTCCCGCTCAGTGGCCGAAGCCCTCAGCCTGAATAATAGTCACTGGCTGCAGTTCACGCGGCGGCGCTTGCACCGATACTGCAGCCAGAATCGGGCGAAGATCGAGCCACCATTGGTTGAAGGGGCGTCGGTTTGCAAAGTCGAGGTCATCGAACATGCGCTCAACAGGACGCACCTGAATTGCATTCCCCATATCGCCTACGTAGACGGCTTGCCCGCGCCCGTTGGCAAACTGGTCTTCGCACTCGTTAAGTGCAGCATTAACGAGGCGAGTTGCAAGAAGGCGATCATAGGGAGTTGGAGTTCCGCCCTGCTGGAGATGGCCCAGCGCGGAGGAACGCACATCGTAGAGATCGCCGCTTTCGGCCTCGAAAACATTGGCAAGGAATTCGCGGTTATAGTGCGCATCGGCCTCTTCATTGACGACGACCAGGAAGAGTCGACGTCCGTTTTCGAAGGTCTGGTGCATGCGATGCGCATCCTGATCGATTTCAGCCAGAGTCGTGTTTTCTTCATTCAAGTAGGCGTATTCCGCGCCCGAGGCGATGCCCGCCATGAGGGTCAGGTATCCGCAGCGGCGCCCCATGAGTTCCGCTACGAAACAGCGCTTCGAGGCCGCAGCGCTTTCCTTGATCCGATCAAGCGCCCACACCGCGTTGTTGAGCGCAGTATCGGTACCGATTGCCAGTTCCGCACCGGGAAGGTTGTTATCGATCGAGGCTGGAACCAGAACGATCGGGATGCGGAACGCCGGGTAGCGATCCAATTCGGTCGTCATTTCCTTGACGGCGAGGTAAGCATTCAAACCGCCAACCACCAAGAGCGCATCAATCTCGTTGCGCTCGATCGCACGGCCCAGCGCGTAGTACTCGTTCACTGAGGGAATGGGGCGGCGCGTCCCAAGTTCAGCACCCCCGTGGAATGCCCATCCTTCAACGTCATCCCACGTCAGCTCGCGAACCTGATTATCAGCAAGTCCTGCCCAAGAACCATCGATTCCAAGCATGGTCCAGCCCTTGGCGATGCCGAGCCTGACCGCAGCGCGCGCCGCGGTGTTCATGCCCGGCGCAAGGCCACCGGCGTGCAGAATGGCGACACGCTTGCTGTTTTCCTTCGGGGGATTGTCCACAAGATGAGGAGGCGTTGCCAGAAGCTGGTTAATCCCCACCATCACAGTAAAGGAACGACCGCGAGCAGCCTGCGCCGCCTGGAAATCCCCGGCCTTGATGAGGTCTTTTACGCCGCGAGTTTCATGAACCGCTTCCATGAGAGGAATACGGGTCACGCGGTTGTGCCGCACGCCCAGAATCGAGGCGACATCGGGATCTGCGGGGTTAAGAATTTCTTGAACCGCGGCGTAGCCAAGCAAGGTCGACATCCAGCGGTCATAGGCAGAGGGGGTACCACCTCGTTGGACGTGGCCCAAGATGGTGATTCGCGCGTCTTCGCCGGTACGTTCCTTAAACGCGTCGGCAATGTCTTGGGAAGTAATAGGGTTTCCCGCGCGATCCATTGCTCCTTCAGCGACGATGATGATCGATTCGCGTCGCCCTGCTGCACGCCCTTCCTTGAGCAGATTGACCATCTCGTCTTCCCAGCCGTCGTGAGCCGGGTCTTCAGGAGTGAAGACATAGTCTGCGCCGCCTGCAACCGCAGACATCAAGGGAAGGTAACCGCAGTGACGTCCCATGACCTCGACAATGAACGTGCGCTGATGCGAGGCAGCAGTTGAAGAAATCTGGTCGATTGCGTCGACGATTCGGTGCAGTGCAGTGTCCGCGCCGATCGTCATGTCGGTGCCGACCATATCGTTGTCGATGGATCCAACCAGCCCGACGATGTAGAGGCGTTCGTGGGCTTTCGCCTGTTCGGCACTGATCTGGCCTTCATCGACCAGCTCGCTGAGGTGGCGAGCCCATTCCGTACGGAATTCTTCGGTTCCCGACAGTGATCCATCGCCACCAATGACGACGAGGCGGTCGATTCCCTTTTCAATCAGGTGCAAGGCTGCCGCGTGACGGCCTTCGTATTCACGAAATTCTGGACAACGAGCGGTTCCAATGACAGTTCCGCCTTCTGCAAGGATTCCCGAGGCGTCGGTCCAGGTCATGGGGCGAATACTATCGCCACCTTTCACTGCGCCCGACCAACCGTCGAGGATTGCAAAGGGGCGAGCGCCTCGGGCAAGAGAGGTGCGGACGACTGCGCGAACCGCGGCGTTCATTCCCTGCGCATCCCCGCCAGAGGTGAGGACACCGATCTTTATCGGTTCTGACGTGCTATCGAAAGCGACTTGCTCCACGAGTCATGCTCCATTCCCACAATGATCAACAGCGAACGGCGTGCATTAAGTCTATTGCTTAATGCACGCCGTTGCATCCACCTTAAATTCGAGGTGAAAAATTGTTCAGGAACGACCACTCTCGGTAATGGTCGCACCGTTCAGGGCAGCAGACTCCGCGAGCTCTTCGGGACTCACAACGCCCTCGACTGAAACCTTGTGGAGGTATGCCATTCCGTCAAAGGCAAGTTCACGAGTGTGTTCAGAATCGGCCTCGGGTCCCAACTTGCCGCCGGTGACGCGATCCATGATGATCGCGATCGCACCATCACCGGTCACATTCGTTGCAGTTCCGAAGGAGTCAAGAGCAATGTAGGTGGCAATCATCAGAGCAACTGCAGAATCATCGAAGCCCAGCATCGACTGCAAGATACCGGTTGCCGCCATAATTGCACCGCCGGGGACACCCGGAGCAGCAACCATGGTGATGCCAAGCATGAAGATAAATCCGACCCACTGCGCAGTGGTCACGGTCATGCCCTGGGTGTAAACAATCGCGAAGGCAAAGGCAAAGATCTTCGAAGTCGAACCTGCGAGGTGGATCGTTGCACACAGCGGGACGGTGAAGGAAGACACCGCGTCCGAGACACCATTCTTACGGGTTTGACGAAGGGTGACGGGGATCGTCGCTGCGGAGGAGGAGGTGCCCAGAGCCGTGAGGTATGCGGGCAGCATGGTGAAGAGAGCCTTGAAGGGGTTGACGCGCCCAATGGCTCCAGCAACGAAGTACTGGGTCAGCAGAATGACAACTTCAAGGATGAGCACGATCACGACGACGCGGATGAGCGTGCGCATAATGTGCACCGCTTCTCCGGTGTAGGTGAGATTCAAGAAGATGCCGAAGATGTGCAGGGGAAGCAGAGGAACGATGATGTTCTCAATCAAGCGGGTGATGATCGCACGGAACTCAATGAAGCCCTTACGCAGAACGCCCCGGGGCACCAAGGACAGGCCGATTCCAACAACGAAGGACAGCAAGAGCGCGGTCATCACGCCAACGACCGGAGGCATCTCAATCGTGAAGTAGGTCTTGAGAGCTTCCGCGGGGGTCGCAACCTGCTCGAGCTGCCCGACAAGAACCTTGGGGAAGAAGTAGGCGCACACGCCGTAGGTCAGGAATCCGGCAAACATCGTCGAGGCGTAGGCGAGCGCTGCGGTAAGCCCCAGCCAGTGACCGGCTCCCTTACCGAGGTCTGCGATAGCGGGGGTCACCAGGCCGATGATGATCAGCGGAATAGAGAAGGACAGGAACTGCCCAAAAATAGTAGAGAAAGTGACGAACACATTGCCCAGAGCAGAGGGCATAATGTGGGATCCACCGACAGTGACGGAGCCGAGGACCAAAGCCAAAACAATAGCCGCCAGCACCCATAAAAGGATGCCGCTTTGTTCGAGGAACTTTCTCATTGCATAAACCTCTTGTGATCGATTACGGACTTGGCAAGAGTCTCAGGTTTAGAACAAGAAGTCAGCACTGCCCACAATATGAAACAAATGTTTACTGGGTCACATTAGCCGAGGCCGAGGGTTGCGGTGTAGGGAGAGAAGTACCAGATAAGCGCTCCAAGAACGACATAGAGCCCAACATCGGCCCAGCGACGGCGCGAAGCGAACCATGGGCGACCAGGCCACACTGCGCGCATTGCCGCCATGACGAACATGGTCACCACTAGGAGAAGAACCGCTTTATGAGGATGATTCGTCACCGCAAGAACAGCCATCGCCACGCAGGAGAGGACAACCAAAGCAACGCTCGCTAGCGTCGCAATTCCGCCTGTCGATCCTGAGGATTCCTCTTCCATAGCTCACAGCCTATCGCGTCAAGGGGGATGAGCGCGACGCACTCAACAGGGGAGGACTACCATAGTCTCGTTGGCTTCCTTGGTTTTTAACCAATCAGCCCCGCTAGTAGACCCAACACACAAGGAGCATCCGTGACCGCCCGCTTTATCGTCATTGCCGCACAGGCAGAAGCCGCCTCACAGGTCAGTGACGACTTCGCCAAGCTTGTCCCCTCTTCAACGCTGGCACGGGTGAGCGCCGGTGGCACCTCGACAATCGAGGCCATCACCTCCAACCCCGAGCAAGCCCTCCCCCGCGTCGTCGAAGATATCCGCTCTCACACAGAAGATGTCGTCCTCATCGACGCACTCCCCGAAGGCTCCGTTTCAACCTTTGACACCTTGGGCTGGAATCTCGACGTCGCAGCTTCAACCAATGCGCGTGTGATCGCCACTTTTGATACTGAAGGCGCATCGCCCGAGCTCGTTCAGCGCGAGATTGAGGTTCTTGAGCGTCGCGCACGTCAGCACGCAACCCGCCTCGCAGCGGTTGCTCTTCCCTTGGCAGTCGCCTCGCACGTTAAGACTCAACTTCCCGTTCTCGAACTGCCTTTCAACGCACAAACTCTGGAAGCGGCCTCGGCACTGGAAGCTCCCCAGGTTGTCACTCCCCTATCTTTCCAAGCAGACCTCATCGAGCGCGCCCGCTCCAACCGCAAGCGCATCGTCTTGCCCGAGCCCGAAGACGATCGCGTCCTGCGCGCAGCAGCCATTGTTCTTGAACGCGGAATTGCCGACCTCGTATTGCTCGGCGATGCTCAGCAAATCAACGCACGAGCAGCAGAGCTTGGCCTGGATGTTTCGGCAGCTACCGTCGTTTCCGTCGATGACCCCGCATATGCAGAGCGCTACGCGGAGGAGTTCGCACGCCTGCGCGCCAAGAAGGGCGTGACCATTGAGCAGGCTCGCGATAAGGTTCGCGACGTCTCCTACTTCGGCACGATGATGGTCCACATGGGCGACGCCGACGGCATGGTGTCGGGCGCTATCCACACCACCGCTCACACCATCGTTCCTTCCTTCCAGATCATTAAGACCGCTCCCGGCGTCTCAATCGTTTCTTCGGTCTTCCTCATGCTGCTGAAGGATCGCGTGTGGGTATTCGGCGACTGCGCCGTCAACCCCAACCCGACCCCCGAGCAGCTGGCAGATATCGCGATTTCCTCGGCCGCGACCGCGCGTCAGTTCGGCCTCGATCCGAAGGTTGCAATGCTCTCCTACTCGACCGGCACCTCTGGCTCCGGCGTGGACGTGGATGCGGTTGTCGAGGCCACTCGCCTTGCCCACGAGAAGGCTCCCGAGCTGGCCCTTGAGGGACCGATCCAATTCGACGCTTCCGTTGACGAGGCCGTCGCCTCGGTCAAGCTGCCTGACTCCCCCATCGCCGGCCACGAGAACGTCTTCATCTTCCCCTCGCTCAACGCTGGAAATATTGCCTACAAGGCTGTTCAGCGTTCTTCCGATGCTGTTGCGATTGGCCCGGTTCTGCAGGGACTCAACAAGCCTGTGAACGACCTCTCACGCGGCGCACTGGTTGAAGACATTGTCAATACCGTCGCCCTGACTGCCGTTCAGGCACAGGGCTAACCGATCTCGAGGGTGTGGGGACAATCCCACACCCTCGAATCACGTCTGCGTAATAGACACGAGTAAAATTCAGTTAACTGCCCACAACAATCCGGGCGGATGACCTCCGGCTTCGTCGAGTTGCCCCGGGTCGTCAGCACTCCCAAGGAAGGTATGTCGTGACCGACACCGTTCTCGTTATTAACTCTGGTTCTTCCTCCATCAAATACCAGCTTGTCAACCCCGATAATGGTGACGCAATCGCCAAGGGCCTCGTTGAGCGCATCGGCGAATCCGAGGGGCACATCCAGCACAAGTACGGCGAGAAGGTCGTCGATGTGAACGAACCTATTGCTGACCACGAAGTTGGCATGCGCGAAGTTCTGCGCCTCTTCGATGAGGTCGGCCCTTCTCTTGCCGAGGCCAACATTGTGGCTGTCGGCCACCGCATCGTTCAAGGCGGTAAGTACTTCGACGGTCCGGCTCTGATCACCGACGAGGTCCGTGACCTGATTGATGATCTGTGCGCCCTGGCTCCCCTACATAACCCCGCACACCTCAAGGGCATCGACGTTGCCCGCGAACTCATGCCTGACACTCCTCACGTGGCAGTCTTCGACACCGCTTTCTTCCAGCGCCTTCCCGAAGAGACCGCAACCTATGCCCTCAAGCAGGACGTTGCCGAGAAGTACTCAGTGCGCCGCTACGGTGCACACGGCACTTCTCACCAGTACGTCTCCGGCCAGGTTGCTCGCCTCATGGGTAACGATGCTCTGCGCCAGATCGTCCTCCACTTGGGTAATGGCGCATCGGTGTCTGCGGTTAAGGCTGGCCGTCCCATTGACACCTCCATGGGCCTGACCCCTCTCGAGGGATTGGTCATGGGAACCCGCACCGGTGACATCGACCCCGCCGTTGTTTTCCACCTGCAGCGTCAGACCGGCTGGAGCGCCGACGAAGTCGACGATCTCTTCAACAAGCAGTCGGGCCTCAAGGGCTTGACCGGAGAGAATGACATGCGCGCTGTTCGCCACATGGTCGATTCCGAGGACCCCGAGGTCGCACGCCGTGCACGCCTCGCACTGGATATCTACGTCACCCGGATCATCAAGTACATCGGCTCCTACACAGCTGAACTTGGCGGCCTGGATGTTATTACCTTCACCGCCGGTATTGGCGAAAACGATGCTGAGCTGCGCCGCGAGGTTTGCGAGCGTCTGCTCCCCTTCGGTGTGCGCATCAATGACGAGGTAAACAAGCAGCGTTTCTCTGCTGCTACGACCATTTCGACCGATGATTCCTCGGTCACCGTCATGGTTGTTCCCACAAATGAAGAACTTGCGATCGCACGTCAGGCTCTCACTCTGATCTGACGCGTCTTTTCCGCGCAATACGAGGCCGGGGCTGCCACGCGCACCCCGGCCTCGGCGTATTCTAAAAAGGTTCCATCGCCTAAGGAGCCACAATGACCAGTGACATCTCAACCCTTGCGAATTGGATTCGCACCTCTGCTTCGACAGTATTTTTCGGCGGCGCCGGTGTCTCCACGGAGTCAGGTATTCCCGATTTCCGAGGCGCGAACGGCTTCTACTTTCAAGAGCGCACAATCCCACTGGAGCAGGTCCTCAGTATCGATTTCTTTTCGGTCCATCCCGAGGCCTATTGGGAGTGGTTCCGCGAGGTGCACAAGCCAGTAGCACCCAACGGCGCCCACCGCGCACTTGCCACGCTCGAGTCGGGTGGGCTTCTCGAATGCGTCATTACCCAAAATATCGACGGCCTTCACCAACGGGCGGGCTCACGCACAGTCTGGGAGCTTCACGGAAATTGGGAGCACCTTCTGTGCACGGCTTGCGGGGCCGGCTATCCCCTTTCCTCGATTCCCGAGGCCTTTGAAGAGTTGGTCCCGACCTGTCCGCGCTGCCACGGACAACTCCGTCCCGACATCGTCATGTATGGCGAAGCGTTGAACGAGGAAGTCATTAGCGGCGCTGTTCAGGCAATTGCGCACGCCGATCTCTTGATCGTGGCTGGAACATCTCTGGTCGTCTATCCCGCTGCGGGATTACTTAACTATTTCTCGGGTTCACACCTGGTCTTGATGAACGCAACGCCAACGAATGCCGATGCTGATGCCGACCTCATCATCCGTGACCCAATCGCGCAGTCTTTTGAAGGCGTCATGAGCGAACTGAAGTAGACATGCTACCTGTGTTTGCTTCGGCTGATCAGTCCTTCTTCTGCGAGGATTCGTACACCGCTGCCATTTGTTGACGAGTTTTCTCCGGAAGCCGATGCGCGACGGAGTTAGTGAGGAGAATACGCTCGAGGGAAAATACCTGGGAATGGTACAGCTCACGTCTCCCTGCACGCGGCCGATCCAAATATAACTTCGACTCGCGGGTAATACACGACTGCATGAGCTCGCCTAATGTTCTTGGGACCCAATCAAACTGTTCGCCCGGGAGAAGCTGATACTCGAATGCGCGTCGCACAGAGGCTGCGATCCAATCTGCAAACTGAATATTTGCCGATACTTGCGAGTCCACGTGCATCGTTGCTTCCACTAAACGCGTCATCTCAGCATGCTCAGGGTCTGTGCTCCTTGAAAAAATGTGGGAATACGCGTCCTGGACTTGGAGTTTTCTCTCTTTTTCATTGACTGAATCCATGATGACAATGAGATTTTGTCCCGCTGCCTCCGCGAATGTACACAGTCGATTAAGAGTTTCCCTCAAACATCGTCGTTCAAATTCGAGTCGTCCCTTCTTTTGATCGCGCGAGTCTTTCCCCCAGCGCTCAGTTGCAGTTCCTAGTTGTTTTTCTTCCCCGTAGAAAAAGAGCCTGCCATCAAGAGCAACCAACTCCCGCACAAGCTTCTTATACCCCTCAATTTGCCTGCGTCCTTCTTCCCATCCCCTTAGCGTGAAGATGTCCGATCCTTTGCGTTCCCATCTGCCTGGATCAGCTTCGTCTTTTCTTATTTCATGCCAGAACAGTTTTCGCTTGCTTGTTGAGAAGATGCGCGAGAAATCGCGAACTCGGTCGTCACGAATAACGAATCCTGCATACCCAAAAGCTGGTGAACCGTTATATCGTCGATCCTGTTTACTAACAAAGGCACCGGGTTCAGCGACTTCATCTATATAGGCCAAAAACATCTCTGCCCTCCATTGGACAAAAAGACGGAAACCCACGCACAGCGTGGGTTCTCGATGTGGCACTCTGAGCTAACAGCCCCGTTACCAATTTCTATCTTACTGATTTGCTTTCAAGGCGCAACCTCACTATTTCTCAGGCTCACACCTGGTCTTGATGAACGCAACGCCAACGAACGCCGATGCTGATGCCGACCTCATCATCCGCGACCCCATCGCGCAGTCTTTTGAAGGCGTCATGAGCGAACTGAAGTAGACACACCTGCGCAGGTACGGCCTCGGGAAGGCACAACCCGCCCAAGTAGGCGACAATAGCCCTAGCGACTCAGGAGGAAAGCCATGAACTTCCATTCCCTTTACGACCAGGGCTTTACGCGCGTGGCAGCAGTGACGCTCCCCGTTCATCCCGCACAGCCACTGGCCAATGCCGAAGAAATCATTGCAGCGGCGCACACCTGCGACGAACGTGGTGTATCGATCGCTCTTTTCCCTGAGTTGTGTGTTTCTGGCTACGCCATCGATGATCTGCTCCTTCAAGACGTTCTTCTTGACGAGGTCGAGCGCGCGCTCACTGCAATCATCACTGCCAGCGCGGATCTTCTCCCTCTGATCGTTGTGGGCGCACCACTGCGCAAGGGAGCAGCCCTTTACAATTGCGCGATTGCAATCCACCGAGGCCGCGCGCTTGCAGTCATTCCGAAGTCCTATCTTCCGAACTACCGCGAGTTCTACGAAAAGCGTCATTTTGTGACTCCGCCGAGCTTTGACAACGATCTCCTTCAGGCTCCGTGGGCCCCAACAGAGCCCTACACGGGTGACGCTCCCCTGTTGCCTTTTGGCTCCGTCACTATCGATGTCACCGACATTCCGGGACTGTGTGTGGGAATTGAGGTCTGCGAAGACATGTGGGTTCCCGTCACTCCCGCTTCACTCCTTGCACTCTCAGGCGCAACCGTGCTGCTCAACCTCAGTGCCTCCCCCATTACCGTCGGACGAGGCGATGAACGCAAGCTCCTGGCACAGTCAACTTCCGCGCGCTGTGCTTGCGCCTACGTCTACACCGCCGCTGGCCCAGGTGAGTCAACGACCGACCTTGCCTGGGACGGGCAGACCCTGATCTACGAGGCCGGTCAGCTTCTTGCCGCCGGGCAGCGTTTCGCCTCGGGAACCCAGATCACCATCGCCGACGTGGATGTCGAGCACCTGCGCACCGAGCGCACACGCCAGAATTCTTTTACCGACAACGCTCAAAAGATGCTCGATGGCCTGTCCATCCCGCGCCCTTACAGCATTGCCATTGAAATGAACCCGCCGCGAACGGATTTGGGGCTCGAACGCGAGGTCGATCGCTTCCCCTTCGTCCCCGATGATCCGAACCAGCTGGAACAGGACTGCTACGAGGCCTACAACATTCAGGTTGCGGGACTCGCGAAGCGCCTGAGCGCAATCGGACAGCCCAAGGTCGTCATTGGGGTTTCTGGTGGTTTGGATTCAACGCACGCACTGATCGTTGCGGCTCGTGCGATGGACCTCTTGGGGCGCCCGCGCACAGACATTCTGGGCTACACCCTTCCCGGCTTTGCGACCTCCGCGCGCACGAAGACCAATGCGATTGCACTGTGCGAGAGGCTCGGAGTGTCCTTCAAGGAAATCGATATCACCCCCGCTGCCCGGCAGATGCTCGCTGATATCGATCACCCCTACGCCGATGGGCACGACGACTACGACGTCACTTTTGAGAACGTTCAGGCAGGACTGCGCACGGACTATCTTTTCCGCCTCGCAAACCACCTGGGCGGTATTGTCTTGGGTACTGGCGATCTGTCAGAGCTCGCGCTGGGTTGGTGCACCTACGGTGTGGGCGACCAGATGAGCCACTACGCCGTCAATACCGGCGTCCCTAAGACGATGATCCAGCACTTGATTCGTTGGGTGGTGTCTTCTGGCCAGTTCTCCCCCGAAGTTGGCGAGATCTTGCTGTCAATTCTGGGAACCGAAATTTCTCCGGAGTTGGTTCCCGCGAAGCCCGGACAAAAGATGCAGTCCACGCAGGACAAGATTGGCCCCTACAACCTTCAAGACTTCAACCTGTACTACGTGCTGCGACGCGGAGCTCGTCCGTCGAAGATTGCATTCTTGGCAGAGCACGCCTGGTCGGACGCCTCCCACGGGGATTGGCCCGCTGGCTACCCCGAAGAGGACAAGGTTTCGTATTCCTTGGACGAGATCGTGAAGTGGGAGCGACTGTTTATCCGTCGTTATTTCACCCAGCAGTTCAAGCGCAGTGCGCTCCCCAATGGCCCCAAGGTCATGGCCGGCGGGTCGCTTTCCCCGCGCGGAGACTGGCGTATGCCTTCGGATGTATCTGCCGAGGCCTGGCTGCGTGAGTTGGACAGCGCCGTCAGTGGCCTCGTCAACTGAATCACTCATACGAAAGGGGCTGGGTTACTCACAAACCCAGCCCCGATCAACATTTTCTCGCTTTACTTCTTTGGTGATCGCTCACGTGAATCCAACATGAACAGCGCCATCTTGGAGGGCTCCAATGCACGCACTGCGTGAGGCAGTCGCGTTCCGAAGTGGATCACATCTCCCGGGCGCAGAATCACTGTACGGCCATCAGCGACGATTTCCAGAGCACCCTCGAGGGTCTGAAGAATCACGGGCATTGCCGCGGTGTGCTCACTAAGAATCTCGTCCTTATCGAAGGAGAAGAGCACCAGACGCATTCCTTCACAGTGCATGACGGTGCGCGAAACCGTGGCCTGTTCGTTGATCTGGATCATCGAGGCGATGTCTTGAACATCAGTCATGATCGGTACGGGGACCTCAAGATTTGTGTCGTCACTGAGCGTCATGGTCTTCTCCTTTCAGTGGCTTATGAGCCACAATTGCCACTCCGCACATCCACTGTTGATATGTGCGGAAAGTCTTCCTCATTCCTAGCACACGGGCACGTAGCTCTCGATCCGAAAGAACATTTCGAATAATTCGCAGAGTTTGAAGAAAACCCTCATCGCGAATATTCCGCGAGAAATCGAGGAGGGCCATAGGCGCGGTGTGAACGCTATCAACCACCAATCCACATTCTTCCAAAAGCTGCGACCACTGCGCGCAGGTGAGGGGGCGCGCGTTCACGTGAATAGCTCGCGCCAAGTCTTTGCGAATCTGCGTGTGCAATTCTTCGTCAATATCATCGGGTTGAACGGCAAGCTCATGGATCGCATAGCGTCCTCCCGGTGCCAGCAGCCGCACGGCCTCGGAAATGATCGCGCGTTTAGCTTTCTCTCCCTGCATGGTGAGCATGGCCTCGCCCACGACTACGTCGGCGCTTCCCGCGTCCAAACCGGTCGCCGCAGCGTCAGCGTTCACAACCGTCCCACGCGCACCAACCAGCTCGGCAACTTGCTTTGCAGCAGCCGGATCTTTGTCGACCCCCGTGTACGAGGCCGGTCGCGCGGCCAGAATTTCCGTTGCAGTGCGTCCAAGTCCGGGAGCAAACTCAACGACGCGCGCACCGGTCAGACGCGCATTGGACAGCATCTGAAGGGTCAGTTCCAAGCCTCCGGGACGCAGAACGCGCTTACCGACGCGAGCGAGAACCCAGTGTCCGGGAGCATTCGAGGCCGGACGTTGCGAAATGGGAAGGGCCTCGCTTAGGTTTGCGTGTTCGCCCGTCTGATTCGATTCAGTCATCACATTTCTCCCTTACTCGAAGAGCTTCTGGCCGACATAGGTGTCGTTCTCACGCACTCCGGGGAGCATGAGATAGACACCCGATGCTAGGTGCTGAAGGTATTCAGTCAGCTGGTCGCTCTTCATCTTCGCTAAAACGGGGATAAAGCCCTCTGCAGGGTTGCGCACGTAGGCGACGAAGAACAGACCCGCATCCAAGCGCCCCAAGTAGTCCACGCCCTCAAGGTAGTTGTATCCGCGGCGTAGCATGCGCCGTCCCGAGTTGTTGTTCGGATTCATCATGGCGACGTGAGAGTCCGGAGCAATAGCCAAGCCGGAGGATCCAACAGTGGGGTTGCCCTCTTGTCCTTCCTTCGCAAAATCAGGATTGGTGAATTCTTCGCCGCCCGACAGAGGCGCTCCATGGATCTTGTCGCGCCCGATGATCTGTTCTTGTTCGGCCAGGACCAGTTCGTCCCAGACCTCCATCATCATCTTGATTTTGCGAACGCACATGTAGGAGCCGCCAGCAGCCCACGTGCCCTGATCGTCACCGGATTGGATCCACAAGTGCTTATCAAGTTCCGACTGGGAGTCCTCAGCCTTGATGTTGGAGGTTCCATCCTTGAAGCCAAAAAGATTACGAGGCGTTTCCTGAGACTTTGAGGTCGAGGAGGTTCGTCCATAGCCCAGTTGCGTCCAGCGCATGGTCGCGCGGCCAAATGCGATGCGAGTGAGGTTATGAAGGGCATGAAGATTGACCATCGGATCTTCAGAACAGGCCTGAATGATGAGATCTCCCCCGCCGCGCTTGGGATCGAGCTTCTCGGCAGCCATGGGGGGAATGCCGTCACGTAGGGCAACGGGCAGCTTATCCGCTAAACCAAATCGATCGCGTCCCTCGTCGTCGATGAACAGGGTCTTCCCCACTCCGAAGGTGATGGTCAGGCCTGCGGGGCCCAAGCCCATGGCCTCGCCGGTATCGGCCGGGGCAGCGTTCAGGGATGTCGTGTACTCCTTCACAAGTTCGCCGCGGGTCATACGCTCTGCTGCCAAAGTCCAGTCTTGGAGAAGTTCAATGAGCGTGTCGCGGTTCGTGGTCGTCAGGTCAAATGCCGCGGTGTGCATCTGCTGCTGCGCCGGAGTAATAATTCCTTGCTGGTGTTCACCGCGAAACTCGTAGCTCTTTTTCATGACATCGGCATCGATGCCATCACCCGCGTGACGTCCTAATGCAAATCCACCGGCGCCGCCCAATCCAAGAGTAAGTGCGCCAAGCCCGGCTAATCCTAAAAATTGGCGACGCGAGAGTCCTTCTTTGGTGCCCTCGTGGTCGGCATTGCCATTGTTTTCAGCTGCTTCGTGGTGCTGAGTCATGACTGGGTCCTTTAATGACAGACGGATGGTATGAGTGATGTCGTTGGGCGTGGCGCCGCTTAAGGTGCGCCACGCCCAACGAGTTGTAACTAGTACTTACTGGACAATTGCTGCCGTCAGCTGCGCCAAGGGCAAGCGAAGCGCATTGACCTTGTCGGAAAGCGCCTTACGGCCAGCTTCGTCAATGCTGTCGTAGGAGACGTAACCGTCGCCGTCCTTGTACTTATCGAGCTCGTGCTGAAGCTCGGTGAAGGCATCGGTGATCTTTCCTGCAAGCTTGGCATCCTTGGCCTTCGCGATATCTTCAACGTCGCCGTAGGCAACCTTCGCACCCTCGACGTTTGCGACGAAGTCATACAGATCAGTGTGAGAGAAGGCTTCTTCTTCACCGGTGATCTTCGTGGTGGCTACCTCTTCGAGCAGTGAGATCGCGCCGTTGGAAATATCTGACAGAGTGATCTTGAAGTCGTCGGAGTAGACCAGATCGTAGAGCTTCTGAGTGTCCTCAACCAGCTTGTCAGCCATTGCCGTGCGCTGTTCCTCGCTCAGGCCCTGGTAACCGTCCGGGCGCCACAGGTCCTTTTCAATGGCGTGCCAGCCGGTCCATTCACCGTCAGCGCCTTCTTCCTGCCAGTCAGCTTCGCGCTGGTCAAGAGCGGGATCAATGTCACCGAAGGCCTCGGCAGTGGGTTCGATGCGCTCGTAGTACATGCGCGTGGGAGCGTAGGCCTTGCGCGCTGCCTCAAAATCGCCCTTCTTGTAGAGCTCGGCGAAGGACTTGGTTTCTTCGAGCAGCTGTCCGGACTGATCGCGGACGTATGCGGTGTAGTTCGTGACGGCAGCATCGATCTGCGCCTGCTCATCCGAGCTGACCTCGACGGCCTTGCCCGAGTCGGTCACGGTGAACTCAGCGGCGCCGACCAATGCGCCAACCATATTCTTCTTGCAGGCCGTGAAGTACTTACCGGGCTGCAGAGTGACTGTGTAGTCAACTGAGGTTCCGGGACCCAGGTTTTCGCGCTCTCCGACAATGCGAAGCTTGTCTTCAGCAAGGATTTCAAATTCGTTCCGGACGGTTCCATTGTTGGTCAGCTTGAAGGTGACAACGCCTGAGGGAACGCTCGCTGCGGAAACCTTACACGTGTCATCGGTGATGGTGACGGTCAGGGGTGCATCGCTTGCGCCAGCGCTTCCCGAGGCCGAGGTGCTCGAGGAGTTATTGGCGACGCAGGCGCTCAAACCCAGTGCAGAAACAGCCGCAACTCCAATGACGAGGCGCGTGCGGGAGGTTTTCATTGTTCTCCTTTAGGGGTGGGGTGTTTGGCGCCGACCATCCCGGAACGGACCAGGAAGAGCGGCAGAATGATGACGATGTAGAGCACCCAGCCGATGAGCTGGAGGTGTGTCGGGGAAGCATTGACGTTGAACATTGCTTCCAGGAGTGTCCACCACCACGAGGAGGTCGTCAGCCACGAGTAGACCGAGCCATCAAGGTATGCGGTGATGTCATAGATGGGGGTTCCCCATCCCGGAATCACCGAGGCTTCCTGAAGGTCGCCGATACCGTAGGAAACGATTCCTGCTGCGACGAAAATCAGGAGCAGACCGGTGATATTGAAGAAAATAGAGAGGTTAATGCGAGCGGCTCCGGTGTAGATTAGCCAGCCGATCACAACGGCGACGAGCAAACCAGTGACCACTCCGAGCGCGGGGGCTGCGATCGAGTTTTCTGCCGAGGATTTGATTGTTGCCCACACGAAGAGCGCGGTTTCGATTCCTTCTCGCGCCACGGCAATGAAGGCGATCCAGACGACTCCCCAATCAGAGTCCGAGGCCAACTGTGCGGCAGTGTCTTCGCGAAGTTTGCGCGCAAATTGACGGGAGTTTGAACTCATCCACAGGATCATCCACGTCACCATGGCAACCGCGACCAATGAGAGCGTTCCACCAAGGATTTCCTGCGCCTGGAATGACAGTGTGTAGGGTCCCCAGGTCATGATTGCGCCGAGGCTCAGGGGAATGGCTGCCGCGATGACAACCCCCAGCCACACCTTGGGAAGGAGGTTTTTTCTTCCGACCTTGACCAAGTATGCTGCGACCACCCCAACGATGAGGGCAGCTTCGACTCCCTCTCTCAGGGCAATCAAAAAGTTCGCGAGGAACATTCATCTCCCAACCGAATGATTTACGATAACCACTCATAACCTAATTAACTGAACTTAGGATAACCTGTGTTACCTAAGTACGTCCCCTTACGTTGTCTTTCTCACGCTGAGATCACGAAAGGCGGTGTAGGCTCATCCCAGAACCCCGCCCAAGAAGGAGAAAATATGCGTCCCATTCACTGGATCATCGTTCTTGTCGTCGTTCTTGTACTCTTCGGTGCACAAAAGCTCCCAGAACTTGCAAAGTCGATCGGCCAGAGCGCCAAAATCCTCAAGAAGGAAATGAACGACCTCTCCGAGGAGACGCCCTCACCTGACGAAGACTCAACCACCAAGTAGTTCATCCCCACTCATGCCTCAGGTTGACGCCCAAGCACACATGTCGCTCACCCGACATCTTCTTGAGCTGCGCACGCGCCTCCTGTTGAGCATCGCGGGAGTCCTTGTCGGCAGTGTCGGCGCTTGGTTCCTCTACACCCCAACCCTCACGTGGCTCACGAAGCCACTCCATGCGGCCGGAGCATCGGGGATCAACTTCCGAACCGTCATCGGCCCTTTTTCGACCCACATCACCTTCGCGCTGTGGGCAGGATTCATCCTCACCACTCCTTGGTGGCTCGCTCAACTCTGGCTTTTTGTTGCACCCGCGCTCAGTCGCGCCGAGAAGCGACGGGCCGCACTCATCGCGATCCCCAGCGCTCTCCTCTTCCTTGCGGGAGTTGCCTCGGCAATCTGGTTCCTTCCCCACGCGGTCGCGCTACTCCTGTCAGAACTTCCCCCGGGTTCCTCGGCGCTCTTAGACTTCGACTCCTACTTGAATTTTGTCGTCATCATTACGCTGGTCGTCGGCGCATCTTTCCTATTCCCCATGATCATCATCGGGATTCACGCCCTTGGCTTGGCCTCAACTTCTCAGATTCTGCGCCGCTGGAGGTGGGCGGTCGTGGGAGCGACGGTTTTTGCGGCGATTACGAATCCGCTCCCCGACCTGTGGTCGATGATTCTTCAGATGTGTGCACTTCTTGCTCTGTATTTTGGGGCGCTCGGGGTGTGCTGGCTTCGCGATCTTCTTGCGAGGCGTCGGAAGCATAAGCGCGAAGCTGCACCATCGCCTGATCCGATTGACTCCTGAACGAGGCTGACAGCTCCAACCAGCGTCTGCGCACTTCGAGGACGCGTCGCGCGGCCTCGCTCATCCCCTTGGGGCCCAGAACCACAAGGACCACCACGGCGATGATGATCGCTTCGGGTCCACTGATTCCTAAGAAGTCCATGTCGTCACTCTTGCACGTTAGCGCCCCTGCGGGCAAGCACAGTTGAGGTCAGGACCAACCCCGCGCCCGCGAGTGGGATGACAATCATTGCCGCGAGCAACGAGGTGCGCTGCACGACGAGGCCGACAAGCGGGGGTGCCGCAAGAAAGGCGAGGCGCCCCAGCCAGGAGACGATCGTCAGCCCCGTGGCGGGGTTCATCCCGCGGATATCGTGGGCTGCGTTGTAGGCCAGGGGCACCGAGGCCGCACATCCAAATCCTGCTGCGGCGAAACCAACGAGAAGCGCGGGGAATGTGCCGATGGCGAGAGCACTTCCCATTCCGATCAAAATAAGGGCTCCTCCCCCGCAAATGACGGCACGGGGGCCATAACGATGAACAAGCGAATCGGCGATAAAACGACCACACGCATGCGTTGTTAAGAGAACGACATAGCCCGAACCAGCGAGTCCCGCACCGACGTGGGCGTAGTCTCGCATGAAAAGCGTCGCCCACGAAGAGGCTGCGTCTTCAATAAGCATGCCTGAAATACACAAGATGACGAGCAGAGCAAGGACAAGGACCGGATGCCAGGAAACTGTCCGCACTCGGGAGGAATCGTTGGCCTCGTCTTCGTTGTTGTCCTGGGGGTCGGCGCCGCGGATAGTGAAAGGCATCACCGCGAAGCCAAGGGCCATGCAGATGCACGAGGCGATAACGCTGTGAAACAGAAGAGAAATGTGGAAAGTAGTGGTCAATACACCAAAGAGACCCCCAACCGCTGCGCCGACAGACCACATCCCATGGAAAGCGCTGATGATTGGTCGACCGTAGAGGCGCTGGAGACGAAATCCCTGCATGTTCTGTGCAACATCAACGATTGAATCACTGCAGCCATTGAGGAGGAAACTCGAGGCAAGAATGACATAGAGAATTGTGGCAACGGTTGGCGAGACACCTGCACAGGCACGGAGCGTTGAGGTCAATCCAATGAAGAGAACCGCAAGACCGATCCCGATGGTCATGACCGAGGCGACCACGCGCGAGGTCAAGCGACGCACAGCTCGCGCAGCGAAGGGACCGGCGAGAATCCCTCCTAGGGATGACAGTGCAATGGTTGCGCCATAGACACTGGAGGAAAGACCGAAGGCATCCTTAATTTCAGGGAAGCGCAAAACAAGACTGCCCAAGAGCGCACCATTAGTGAAGAAAAGGGCAAAGATCGCAGCGCGAGCCTTGCGACGCTCGGTGCGGGTCACGACTGCTTGTTCCACCTAACACTCCTTGACGATCGACATTGCGCGTCGCGTTCTAGTGGATCGTAGCAGTCAAGGATGGGAGAAAACTCATCGCGTCAGTGGCAGTCAACGACTTGGAAATCACAGAGCGCCACACGCAAGCCCTTGCGATTCTATTTTCTGTCTGAAGCTAGGACGAGTGACCCCTGAAAATTGGCACTCTCCGAGTAGGCTTAAGACGTACATTCCTGGTCACAGATGTGAAGGAGGCACTCGTGGCAGAAAATACTCGTACCGAATCCGATTCCATGGGCACCGTTGAGGTTGCTGTCGATCGTTACTGGGGCGCACAAACAGAGCGTTCGCTCCACAACTTCGACATCGGTCGTAACACTTTCGTGTGGGGACGCCCCATGGTTCGCGCGCTTGGCACTTTGAAGAAGGCCGCTGCGCTTGCAAACGCTGAACTCGGCGAGCTCCCCCAGGACATCGCAGACCTGATTGCTCGCGCCGCCGACGAGGTGATCGAGGGCAAGCTCGATGATCACTTCCCGCTGGTCGTCTTCCAGACCGGATCCGGCACGCAGTCGAACATGAACGCGAACGAGGTCATCTCCAACCGCGCTATCGAACTTGCTGGTGGCGTTATGGGTTCCAAGACTCCCGTTCACCCCAACGACCATGTGAACCGCGGCCAGTCCTCAAATGACACCTTCCCCACTGCAATGCACATTGCTGTGGTTCAGGAACTCCAGGCAATGTATCCGCGCGTGGAGCAGCTACGCAATACTTTGGATGCAAAGTCTAAGGAATACGCGGATGTCGTCATGGTGGGCCGCACCCACCTGCAGGACGCCACCCCCATTACTCTTGGCCAGGTTATCTCCGGCTGGGTTGCGCAGATTGATTTCGCCCTCGATGGTATTCGTTACGCGGATTCTCGCGCACGCGAACTGGCGATCGGTGGAACCGCAGTGGGAACGGGCCTTAACGCTCACCCCGCTTTCGGCAAGCTCGCCGCGAAGAAGATTTCTGAGGAAACCGGCATTGAGTTCAAGCAGGCAGATAACCTCTTCGCAGCCCTGGGTGCACACGACGCACTCGTCTTGGTCTCTGGCGCTCTGCGCGTTCTGGCCGATGCGCTGATGAAGATTGCCAACGATGTGCGCTGGTACGCCTCCGGCCCGCGCGACGGCATTGGCGAGCTGATCATTCCTGAGAATGAGCCCGGTTCGTCCATCATGCCCGGCAAGGTCAACCCGACCCAGTGCGAGGCCATGACCATGGTCGCGACCCAGGTCTTCGGCAATGACGCAACCGTTGGTTTCGCTGGTTCTCAGGGCAACTTCCAGCTCAACGTTTTCAAGCCCGTTATGGCATGGAACGTTCTGGAATCCATCCGACTGCTGGGCGATGCTTGCGTGTCCTTCGATATCCACTGCGCGTACGGCATTGAACCCAACCGTGAGAAGATCCAGCATCACTTGGATATCAACCTGATGCTGGTGACCGCTCTGAACCGCCACATCGGTTACGACAAGGCTTCGAAGATTGCGAAGAACGCACATCACAAGGGCATTTCTCTGCGCGAGTCCGCCCTTGAACTGGGCTTTGTCACTCCCGAAGAGTTCGACGCGTGGGTTGTTCCTGCAGACATGACGCACCCCAGCGCAGCAGATCACTGATCTAGGACGCTTCTAGCGAATTACTGAGTGGTCCCGATCTGGTTGTCCAGGCCGGGACCACTTTTCGCGCTCCAGACTAGTGCCAAAGCGTCGCTATTTATGCACGCCGTTGCAAACTCTTCAGTCTGAATATGCGCACAGACGCAGACTTAATCAAGATCACAGACGCTTGCACTGAAGCTCCAACTGCCCAGATTTATGATTTTTTCGTGAGAAAATCCTTGATTATCCCCATCACCCTTGCAGTCGCCCTTTTCGCCTGCGTTTTTGCTCCTGCGCTGCGCCCCATGGTCCTCGTTGTGGGATTAGTGGCCGCAGTCTTCGTACCTTTTTCAGCGATCTGGTATCAGACCGCTTCTGAAGGTTCCTCATACCAACGAAATCTCTACGGCGCACTAGCCTTGGCTCTAATCCTCGTCAGCCCGGCAATCACTGCTTTGGTGATTAACGCGGCTGCCTGAGACGGAGCGCTAGCCCCTTCAATAATGTGGGACGATCACAAAGGTGATCGTCCCACATTTTTATGCCTTGACCTGCAGAAAAACTATTGACAAGGACTTAAATTCCCAAGAATAATTATTTATGGGTGCACCAAAGAACCGCTGCGCACCACGTGTTATCTTTTCGCGGCTTCCCCCACCGCCACCGCCAGATTGGCATCTCCTTTCGATCTTCTTGTCTCCAAGGACAAATTATGAACATCATCGACGATAGGAAATCATCCCTCAACGGATTCATTTACGTCTTTTTCTTCCTTGGCACACTCGGCGTTGCCTTTTCGTTGAAAGGCATGTACAGCAACCAACCGATGGCATGGTTGTCGCGACCGCTCGCGTGGGCATTGATCGTCGGATTCGCGCTGACTGTGGCCGGACTGATCCTCAGGCTCACAAACGCCATTAGCCTCTCACGAAAAGTCCGTTGGATCGCAATTGCCTATAATTTCGCGGTCCCATTCGTTGTTTTAGGTGCCATGATTGGCGTATTCGGAATGAATGCGATGCCCAGTTTTGGTGCTTTCCTGAACGAATACAGTGATGTGATCACCGCGCCAGCACTACTGCCATGGCTGTTCACAGGCACTCTTCTCTCCACCCTTTTCCTTCCATACAGGATGGGAGAACTCAAGTCCCACACGCCAACCTTCAGCTCGGAAAGCGAAAAGAAAGCATAGGTGAACACGTGTAATTCTGGGTGGCGTACAAGACCTTCGCCACCCAGAATTTTGTCTCAGCGCGAATAGGGGCTGACGACGACTTCCGCCTTTTGCAGGTCCTTCACTTCCGAATACCCTGTCGAGGCCATGGTTCGCTTGAGCGCACCAATAAAGTTCAATGTTCCATCCGCACGTGTCGAAGGCCCATACAAGATTTCACTGAAGGTCCCCGAAGTTCCCACGCGCACACGGTGGCCTCGTGGAAGCTCCGGGTGCGTGGCCTCGGACCCCCAATGCCAACCACGTCCGGGAGCTTCCTCAGCGCGCGCAAGGGCGGCACCCATCATTACCGCATCTGCACCACAAGCGATTGCGCGCGTCATGTCACCGGAACGCCCAATTCCACCATCCGCAATCACATGGACGTAGCGACCGCCAGACTCATCCATGTAGTCACGACGTGCCGCAGCAACATCGGCGATTGCCGTCGCCATGGGAGCGTGGACACCCAAGGCCTGGCGAGTTGCGTGGGCTGCTCCCCCACCAAAGCCGACCAGAATACCTGCAGCGCCCGTACGCATCAGGTGCAAAGCCGCGGTATCAGTGGAGACTCCACCGACAATGACCGGAACATCAAGCTCATAGATAAAGCGTTTGAGGTTGAGCGGCTCTGCGCGTGAAGAAACATGCTCAGCAGAAACCGTCGTCCCACGAATGACGAAGAGATCAACACCCGCCTCGACAACAGCGCGCCAATAGCGCTGAGTCCGCTGGGGCGAAAGCCTTCCGGCCACCACGACACCGGCGTCTCGGATGTACTGGAGACGTTCGGTGATGAGATCAGCCTGGATTGGTGCCGAATAAATTTGCTGAAGCCGCGCAATTGAGCCTTCGGCGGGGAGCTGGGCAATCTCATCCAAAATCGGCTGAGGATTTTCGTAACGAGTCCACAGACCATCAAGGTCTAAAACCCCAATTCCACCGAGCTTGCCGAAGAGAATCGCCGTATCGGGACTCATGACCGAGTCCATGGGGGCAGCCATGATGGGGACGTCGACATGGTAGGCATCGATCTGCCATCCAACATTCACGTCAGCAGGGTCCCTGGTCCTACGTGCCGAAACAAGCGCGATGTCATCTAGCGTGTAGGCGCGGCGGCCTCGTTTTCCTCGACCAATTTCGACCTCGTTACCCATGGGGCCATTGTAGTCACTCCCTAGGGGCGCGATATTGACGCCGCATCGAAGACACGCCACAGATACCGAGCATGAAGTGACACATTTCACAGGCGGCTTGCATTCTGATACGACTTTACTTTTGACCAGAAAGCCCTGTGGAGACATGACGATCGCCCACAATTTTTTACCGAATTTTTAGATTATTAAGGACGAGGCCATGGGGACACTTCACCAGTTCCCAACCTTTTGTTTTTCTATCCACGCCCGCAGAATTGGCGCCGCACGCCGAGGGTGAAAAACACTTGAAGAGATCGACGGCAATGCGCAGAATGTATACGTCATCACAAATACACCCGCAAGTGGTGTTCGCCATTTGATCCGCAGGAGGTCATCATGTTGACAGCAGCAGCTGCCACTCAAAGGGATTTCCGTCGCAGTTCACGCGCGGAAAGCCGCATTGCGCAGGACGTATCGCGCCGCACGGATGAGCGCGCCCCCCGTAAGTTGGGATCTCGTGATCGCGCCCAGATGCCTGGTGCATACACGCGTTTCTCGTTCCCCTTGCCTTTGCATCCCTGATTCATCACAGTTTATCTAGCGATGTCCCACTTCCACGACGAAGTGGGACATCTTTTTACGTAGATCTGAAATTGGACGCAAATGACGGAGCAAGAGTGCACACTTATTGCATGACACACACATCAGTTCCGTCGTGGGCACAGCTCCCCTGGCTTGGCTTTGATACTGAAACAACAGGGGTTAACCCCCACAGTGATCGCTTGGTTACTGCAGCACTCGTTCTACGCGAAGGCGGAGCTAGTGCCGCTACTGGCTCTGACATCATCACGACGTGGCTTGCAGACCCCGAAGTTGTCATCCCTGACTCTGCAGCGCAAATTCACGGGATCACGACGCAGACAGCACGAACCCAGGGCCGCCCGATCCGTGAAGTTCTTGAAGAACTTGCGACTTCTCTCGCCTCGCATATGGGATGCGGATATCCCGTTGTCGCATTCAATGGAAGTTTTGATTTCACCTTGCTCGAAGAAGAGCTACGTAGACATGAGCTCCCCACTCTCAGCGAAAGACTTGGTCTAAGCGAACCCGCGCCCATCATCGACCCCTTGGTCCTGGACCGTCATCTTGACCGCTTCCGAAAGGGGAAAAAGCAGCTTTCCCTCATGGCCAGCGCGTACGGGGTTCCAGTTTCGGAAAATGCGCATACCGCCGAATACGACGTGATTATGACCTTGGACGTGCTGGCAGCAATCGCTCGCACCTTCCCGGATTGCGCTGCTCAGAGCTGCGCTCAAATCCACGCATTCCAAAAGGAAGCTCACGCAGCGTGGGCAGAAAACTTTGAAAACTTCCTGCGTTCACGGGGACGGGAGACGCACATCGACCGCCGTTGGCCCATGCAATAAGGGCGCGACTCAACGCCGCGCCCTTAAAGATCTCTACTAAGGAATTACTTCGCTGAAGAGTGGTAGTTCGGAGCCTCTGTTGTCATCTGAACATCGTGCGGATGCGACTCACGCAGACCCGCAGAGGTGATACGGACAAAACGACCATTGCGTTTCACAGCATCGATGGTTGAGGCACCCAGGTAGAACATCGTCTGGTGCAAACCGCCAACCAGCTGGTAGACAACGGCTGCAAGTGCCCCGGTGTAGGGAACCTGACCTTCGATGCCTTCAGGAACGATCTTGTCGTCCGAAGAGACATCTGCCTGGAAGTAGCGATCCTTCGAGTAGGACTTGCGCCCACGCGAACTCATAGCTCCCAAGGAGCCCATGCCGCGGTAACGCTTGTACTGCTTGCCATTGGTGAAGACAACCTCGCCAGGAGATTCTTCGCAGCCTGCCAGCAAGGATCCGAGCATAACCGTGTCGGCCCCAGCAACGATGGCCTTGCCGATATCGCCCGAATACTGCAGACCACCATCAGCGATGAGCGGAACACCCGCAGGCTTGCAGGCCAAGGACGCCAGGTGAATCGCGGTGACTTGAGGAACGCCCACACCCGCAACGACGCGAGTCGTGCAGATCGAGCCCGGTCCAACGCCAACCTTCACGGCGTCGACACCCGCATCAATTAAAGCTTGAGCGCCTTCGGTCGTTGCGACGTTACCGCCAATGATCTGAACGCCATCAAAAGTTGGGTCCGCCTTGATCTTGCGGATCATTTCCAAAGCCAGGGCTGCACCACCATTGGCGGTGTCTACCACCAAGACATCAACGCCGGCATCACGCAGTGCACACGCGCGCTCCCAGGTATCTCCCCAGTAGCCCACTGCAGCACCAACCATGAGGCGGCCGCGTTCGTCCTTTGTTGCGTTCGGGTACTGCTCAGTCTTGACGAAGTCCTTAACGGTGATCAGACCGGTCAGGCGCCCGTCCTCATCGATAATCGGCAGCTTTTCAACGCGGTTCGTCGCAAGCAAAGCTTTTGCTTCTTCGCGACTGGTTCCAACCTTTCCAGTCACCAGTCGTTCGCGAGGAGTCATGCAATCGCGAACCTTCAAGGAAGCCCACTGATCTGTAGGAACGAAGCGCAGATCGCGGTTGGTAATGATGCCGATGAGCTGCTGGTCATCATCCACAACAGGAAGGCCAGAGACACGATAGTGCCCGCACAGCTGGTCGAGTTCTTCGATGGTTGCATCGGGACCGATGGTCACAGGATCCTCAACCATTCCCGACTCGGAACGCTTCACCTGACGAACCTGAGAAGCCTGTTCTTCGATCGAAAGGTTGCGGTGCAGAATTCCAATACCGCCTTGGCGAGCCATCGCAATCGCCATGCGCGCCTCGGTCACCGTATCCATCGCCGCAGAAAGCAGCGGAATACGCAGGCGGATCTTCTTCGTCAGCGGCGCCGAGGTGTCAACCTGTGAGGGAACAACATCGGTCAGTTCAGGAAGAAGCAGAACGTCATCGTAGGTCAGTCCGGTCAAAGCAAAAGGATCATTGTGAATGTCTGCCATGAACGAAGTCTAGGCCTCTTGAAGCCCCAGAGCATACTGCCGCCGAGCGAAATACCGCGAGGCGTGGCTAAGCTCACCAATAATGAGCCGTATTACTCCGCGAGTTGCTTGAGCGCCAAAGCAAAGCATGGAGTGTTTCCAACCTGCGGGAGCAGGAGCATCTGGGCCACATGGTATGCATCTGCCTTGCCTTCCCAGGTCGTACCAGACTCCACACCCGAGGCGTCCACTTCATGAATCCAGCGCCCCGTGGCCTCGCGAAGATAACGATCCGCCCAGTCGACCCACTGCGCATACAAGGAACTCAACTCAGCCACGCGGGAGGCATCCCCTGCCTCTTCATGAACTCGGCCGAGCACACACGCGCTATTAACGGCCTCGCACAAGACCCAGTGCATACGGGTATCAACGACCGCGCGACCGTCCCAGTCGGTCGTGTAGACGAAACCACCGACGCCATGGCGATCCCAGCCATCGGCGCACGCACGATTAAAGAGTTGTTCAGCGGCTTCAATCATCCAGTCATCTCGATCACCGAGGCCGATCAGTGCTGCACGCGTATGAAGAATCAGGCGCGCCCACTCCATGCCGTGACCAGGGGTAGCCCCGTAGGGACGGAAAGGATCCGAAGGACGATCCGCATTATGCTCGGGGAGCATATTCCACTCAGCGTCAAAGTGCTCAGGAATACGCCAGTGGAATTGCTCGGCCGTATCGGCCACGAAACGGCAAATTCCGCGAGCGCGGTCCAGCCACAGGCGATCCCCCGTCGCATCGAAGGCGGCAAGATAGGCCTCGACGGTGTGCATATTGGCATTCACGCCGCGGTAGTCCTCGCTGATGGTGTAGTCGCGGTTCCACGCCTCGCGGACGCGTCCGAACTCGGGTTCCCACCAGTGCTGGTCTTGGTCAGCCAATGCGCGGTCGAGCAGCTCTCGCGCTCCGGGACGTCCCAAAACAGTAGCGGCACTTGAGGACAAGATGACGAAAGCATGCGCGTAAGCCTGCTTGAGGCCGCCATTTGCGGGCTCAACGACCTTCCAATGCGGGCCATCCTCGCGCTCAACAATTTCAGTGACGAGGCCGGAGTACCATCCACCCTTCTCATGGTCGTACATCGGCCCTTCGGAGAGGCAACGAATTCCGTGGTCTACCAGAGGAATTGCCCAGTCGTAGCCCTTGAGTGCAGCCAGCGCAAAGACATAGGTCATGCGCCCTGTAATCCATAGTTCAACGGGCTTGGAGGGATCGACAGCGCCATTGCGATCGAGGTATCCAAATCCACAATCAACAACGGATCCTGCTGCAAAATGAGCGAGTTCTTCGAATTCTTCGTCAAAAGCCTCAATGAGCTGAGGATCTTCCCACGGGGTCATCTTTATTCCTCTGCATACTGCCGCACCTGCGCGGCGTAATAGATACGCGTCTACGCTAACACGTTCTTCAATGCACAGTAACCGTTACGAGGCCAATTGCACTAAACCGGGCAAGCTTCCTGTTTATATGGGGTCATTTTGTGCGCGCCACGGTGCGAGCAAGCTTCGCTCCGAGCAGCGCCAGAGTTTCTTCCACGCATGCGGAAACCGTGCGAACACGCAACACATGGTCGTCAAGAACGCGCGGCGACTGAGGTCCAACCGCAATCACATCGATCCCATGGTTATGCACTGCCGAGGCCACGAAGTTTTTACACTCCTCCCCTTGCCCCAGGGTAATGAGCGCAGCGACATTGGAATCAATGTTTTCAACGAAAGCATCAAGCTTTTCTTTTCCACCAACCCATCCACGGCTACAGGCCCCCAAGACCACAACATTGGGCCCATACCAGCGAAGAGCTACTCCGATCACGTGAGCGGGAAGCAGGTGCGCACGATCTCCCAAAATAATGATGCTGGGAGAGGAAGGGAACTTCGGTTCAGGACGCTGCTCGGACATCGCACGCAAAACGTCATACATCGCCTGTGTCAAGAGCGACGAGCCTGCAACACCGGGAATCTCCCCGTGATAGTCCGTTGCCATCACTTCAAAAGCAGGCTCAACTAAAAGCATCCAGGTATGAAGCAGACCTTTTTCACTGATGCTGGCTTCGATCAAGTGAACAAGCTTCTCACGGTCTCCCACGCGCGCTGCGGCGACCAGTTCATCCGCTGTGCGCGGAGGCGCAACCTCTTCAAAATCACCCCGGGACTGGGACAGCACAATCGCAGCTGCATCTGCAGGAGTAACACCACTTTGAATGAGTTCAATCATGTGGCTGAGTCGCGCAACATCTTCAGGAAGGTATCGACGGTGACTACCCGCGGAGCGCTCACCCGGTCCCAGACCATAACGTCGTTCCCAGGTCCGAAGAGTCGAGGCAGAGACGCCAAGCTTGGAAGAAACAGCAGTAACGGTCAGCGGTGCATCATGAGCCGGGGGAAGCACAAGTTGTGCGCGGGGCATCGCTTTCTCCTGCCTTTCTGAAGGATACCTAAATGAATGCTACCTATTGATTGTCAGCTCTGAAGGTCGTCTTCGCCAATCGAGCGTTGAGATTTTGTCCGCTCACAGCTGAGCAAGAATATGTGACAGGCAACAAAATTACGCTTTCAGCTTCCTTGCAGCTGGCCGTTATATGCCGTAATAATGCGGTTTTCGCTGGAAGTTACAGCATTTTCGGTTTCCTGTGAAACAACTATGAGTCTGTGACAAGGGCTTGAATAACTCTTGCACAATTCGGTAGCCTTCATTCAGTCCTTCCTCAAGAGATCGTCTCTTGCCGGAAAGACCAATGAATGGAGGTACTCATGTCTGACGTCTCCCGACTGCCCGGACCTTCGATTGATGCGTGGGAATGGCAGTACCAGGGCGCATGTCGCGACCTCGACACGGAACTTTTCTTCCACCCCGAGGGTGAACGAGGCTCTACTCGTCGCCGTCGTGCAGCCGGCGCTAAAGCCATTTGCGCAACCTGCCCCGTCATCGAGCAGTGCCGCGAATACGCCCTACGCGCACAGGAGCCCTACGGAATCTGGGGCGGCATGACAGAAGAAGAACGACGCGAAGAAGTTCAACGTCGTCGAATCCGCCGAGCATCCTGACGCACTTCATACGTAAACACCAAACTCGCTCGGGACGTTTCCCGGGCGAGTTTCCTATGCTCACAGGCTATTCGCCCTCACGAGCCCCATACAATACACTGAACTCATCCCCATCAATTCAGGCGAAAGGTGACCAATGACCACGCGCCAAGGCAGCAAACAACGAATCATCGCTATCGCTCTTCTCGCATGCGCTGTCGCACTCATTTGCGGTGCCGTGTGGTGGACCAACCGTCCTTCTACCCCCGCAGCAACGTCGTCGGCATCGGCAACGCCCAGCGCAACTGCAATGCAGCAGACACCAGAAGCATCGGCCGCGCCCACCGCGCAAAGTTCCTTCGCCCCCACGGTCACTGATGAGCAGGGACTAAACATCATCCATGCCCAGCAGCACCGTGACCCAAACGATGCTCGCGCGAAGGGAAGCGTTGACGCCCCCGTCGTCATGGTGCTCTACTCAGATTTCTCATGCCCCTATTGCACGCGCCTGGCCCAGCAAGTCGAGCCTCAGCTTGAGGATTTGGTCGCAAACGGCACGCTCAGAATCGAGTGGCGCGACCTCGCGCAGATTTCCCAGTCCTCCCCCCTTGCCGCTCAGGCAGGAATCGCAGCGGCCAACCAGGGGCGCTTCTGGGAGTTTGTCGCAGCAGCGTACGGAGAAGCCGATCCCTCTGGACACCCCGAATACACGATGGATTCATTGACTGCGCTTGCCCAAAAGGCTGGCGTAAGCGACCTCGAAAAGTTCCGTGCGGATACAACGGATGCAAATACCGCAGCCCAAGTCAAGCAAGCGCAGAACGATGCCTACCAGATCGGAATTCAGGGCACTCCCTTCATGTTCATTGGCGATAGTTTCATTTCGGGCTACCGCGATGCTGACTACGTCCGCGCAACCATTGCAAACCAAGCCGAGCACCTTAAGAAGTGAACCCTTTTATCGCCTTCTTAGGCGGAGTTTTGACGCTGTGCGCGCCATGCTCGGTCATGCTCCTGCCTGCGTTCTTTTCCTACGCATTTCGTTCTCCTAGTCAGCTCATCGCGCGCTGCGGGATCTTTTGGCTTGGGCTCATGACTCCGCTCATCCCGCTTGGCATTGCTCTTTCCAGCGTCGTCGCGCTCATCCGCGAGCATGCTTCTGTGATCACCCACGTTGTTGCTTTCCTCGTGATCTGCACGGGAATTATCACCATCGCGGCCCTTGACTTTCCAAAAGTTCGCTTGAGTAGCCCGAGGCCTGCGCCCACGGCTGCCAGCACGAGACTTACCTTGAGCACGCCCACTGCAGCTGGCCAGCTGAGCGCTCGCTCGGCCTCGACGCCTCAAGTTTCTCTTTCCCCCACTGCGGCACCCTCGGGAGAAAAGAGCACCCCCATCGCGGTTTATCTTCTGGGAATTACCTACGGGATCGCCGGCGTCGGATGCGCGGGGCCCATTCTGGGAGCGGTCCTTGCGACCTCAGCACTGGGCGGTTCCCCGGTTACTGGCGCAATTTCGATGGTCTTTTATTCGGCAGGAATGGCATTTCCTTTGCTTATTCTTGCACTGGTCTGGAGAAAAGCTGCGGGGCGCATTCAGGCAATTGTCCGCCCCAAACCGCTGCGTTTTTTGGGCCGAGAGACGACATGGACAAACATTATTTCGGGCTTGGTCTTAATTGCCCTCGGGCTTCTACTCCTGCTCGTTGACCTCGGCAATCCTCTTGGCGGTCTCATCTCACTGGGAACTTTGTCGAGGTGGGAGGAAATGATCATCGCTACCTTTGGCGCGATCCCCTGGTGGGTCCTCGCAGCTGCCGGAGCGTTGATTGTTGTTGCTATTTTCATGTTGATTCCCCGCGCGGAGTCCTCGAACCAACGCGGGACTTCTTCAGATAAAAATTGATGGGCCCGGACCTTGTTGTCCGGACCCATCTTCAACAAGCACTCAGCGGCGCATGTATCAAAATTTTCAGCGCTCGACGATCGCCAGAACGTCGCGTGCAGACAGGATCTGCAGTTCTTCGCCATCGTACTTGACTTCGGTGCCACCGAAACGGCTGAAGATCACGTGGTCGCCAACCTTAACGTCGACGGGGACGCGGTTGCCGTTGTCATCAACGCGGCCGGGGCCAACAGCCAGAACTTCGCCTTCCTGGGGCTTTTCCTTGGCTGCATCGGGGATGTAGAGACCCGAAGCGGTCTTTTCTTCGCTGTCAACCTGACGGATAACAATGCGATCTTCGAGGGGCTTAATGGTGATTGCCATGTCAGCACTCCCTTTCTTCTCGTAACGATTTGTCATCCCTTCCCTGCCGTCGCGGGGGTCAGGTATGGGATCGCAATGTGTTTACGGACTCAGTTTAGGCTTCGATTGGCACTCTAGCAAACTGAGTGCCAGCCTCTTCTTTTCTCTCCACCCGAACTCCCACACGCCCCACCAGGTTTCTCTTCTACCTTGAATTTCAGCGAGAATAGTGTTCATGTCCTCCATTACGCCCCTACTGTCCTCCCCAGGCCGCGAGTTGCTTGCGCAATGGGAATGCGAGGGCGCGTTTCGTTCCCTCTCCCCCATGGACCTTGCGCTCGCAATACGCTCCCAAGTCGCAGACCCGGAAGTTGCCTCGGCAATCGCTTCCCAACTGCAGTTGCGCACCCAAGCGGAGAAGAAGTTCGGCTCTCTTGCTCGCACGCTTTTGTGGACGCGCGACGGCTATGAGCAAGCGACACGCTGGGGGATTGCCCGCCTGCACGCGCAACGCTTCCGTGATTCAGGGGCACACCACATCGGCGACCTCGGGTGCGGAATTGGGGCGGATTCCTTTGCTTTTGCCCGCGCGGAAATGCGCGTAACGTCCTTCGACATCAACGACGAGGCCCTTGCCGCAGCGAAGGCGAACCTTTCTGCTTTCCCCTCGTGCCGCGTTGAAAAAAGAGACGTCACGAAGCTTCGCGGCGAGGACTTTCACGCCTATGGTTTTGATGCTCTTTTCGCCGATCCTGCAAGGCGCACGGGCAAGCAGGGCGGGTCAAAGCGCATTACTTCCCCCGAGGATTGGTCCCCTCCCTTGGACCATGTGCTGGGTTGGGGGAATTCCATCCCCCGCCTCGGCGTCAAGGTCGCTCCTGGAATCCCCTACGAGCTAATCCCCGCACACTTCCATGCGCAGTGGACCAGCGTCGACGGGGACCTTCTCGAGGCTGCGCTGTGGGCACCAGAGCTCGCGCCAGAAGGTGCGGGGCGATCGGCAACCATCATCACTGATGAGAAGGTCCACACCCTCATCGATACGCAGACACAGGCGGCAAATTCGCAGCCTCGCCAAGCCGAGTGCGGTCCGCTGGACAGCTATCTTTTCGAGCCGGATTCGGCGGTCATTCGCTCAGGGACAATTGCCTGTCTTGCAGAGCAGATGGGGGCTCACCTTGTGAGTGAATCGATTGCATATCTGAGCGCACCCACTCTTTGCACAACACCTTTCGCCAGCGCTTTCGAAGTGATCGATCACGTGAATCTGCGCGTAAAGAACATTCAGCAAGTACTGCGTGCATTGAACGTCGGGCGCGTCGAAATTAAGAAACGCGGGGCCGATATTCAGCCAGAGGCCTTAAGAAAATCCCTGAAACTTAAGGGAGACGCCGAAGCCGTCATCATTGCAACACGCATCGGCGGAGCCCACCGAGCAATTATTGCCCGGAGAATCAGTGGCGGGGAAACATAGAAGTCTGCGTCAGCGGCATCCCAGAATCAGGAGAGAAATCCCAGTCTGAAGGGGCAACGCCCGCGCGGACCAATTCCGACCCCATCGCGGCGATCTGCGCACCGTTATCCGTGCAGAAACGCAAGGGAGGCATACGAACGGTCAGCCCCGCGTCCTCGGCGCGCTGAACAATCAGAGAACGCAAGCGCGAGTTAGCGGAGAACCCACCACCCACGACGATGGTGTCGCAGCCATGATCGAGAGCAGCACGCACTGCCTTTGAGGTCAAGGAATCATTCACCGCTTCAGAGAATCCGGCGCAAATATCCGCGGCAGGAAGTTCTTCTCCCCGCTCCTTCAGCCCTTCCACGTAGCGCGCAACGGCAGTTTTGAGACCGGAGAAGGAGAAATTGTACTTGTGGCGCTCTTGGTCTTTCCCAGCAGCCAAACCACGCGGGAAACGGATCGCTTGAGGGTCCCCCTGCTGTGAGAGACGGTCAACATGGGGGCCGCCAGGATAGGGAAGATCCAGCAGACGACCCACCTTGTCGAAGGCTTCACCGGCAGCATCATCGAGGGTCCCACCGAGTTCTTGGACATCGGTCGCGATGTCATTAATGAGAAGCAGATTTGAGTGTCCACCCGAGACCACAAGACCAATGAAACGCTCAGGGAGGGGGCCATCGGCTAGTTTGTCGACGGCGAGGTGACCGATGACGTGATTGACCCCGTACAGTGATTTTCCGATTGACGAGGCCAGCGCCTTGGCTGCACAAATACCGACGGTGAGCGAGCCAACGAGGCCGGGGCCGGCAGCAACCGCGACTGCATCCACCTCGTCGAGAGTGACACCTGCTTCTTCAAGGGCGCTGTCCAAGGTCGGAATGAAGGATTCCAAGTGTGCACGCGAGGCAATTTCGGGGATGATGCCACCATAGCGGGCGTACTGATCCATGGAGGTCGCCGTCCGATCAACAAGAAGGTCACAGCCACGCACCAAGGCGACACCTGTCTCATCGCAGGTGGATTCAATTCCCAATACCAAGGGGTCTTTTTCGCTCACCCGGCCATTTTAGTCCGGCGGGTCGCGATGCGCATACGCCGCAAAAGGGATGGGGACGACCCCGAAGGATCGTCCCCAAAACAGTGAGTTTCGAAAGACTCAGACGCCCTTGAGGGCTGCCTTTCCAAGCTGACGGTTCAGCGTGGAGATCACGTCGAGCGGGATCTGCTTGGGGCAGACCGCTGCACACTCGCCGATGTTCGTGCAGGAACCGAATCCTTCTTCGTCCATCTGGTTGAGCATGTTGACAACGCGACGGTAGTTCTCAGGCTTACCCTGCGGAAGCAGGTGCAGGTGAGTAACCTTCGCCGAGGTGAAGAGCATTGCCGAGGCGTTCGGGCAGGCCGCCACGCAGGCGCCACAGCCGATGCAGGCAGCGGCTTCGAAAGCGCGATCTGCGTCCTGCTTGGGAACCGGAGTGCCGTTAGCATCCGGGGCTGCACCGGTGTTCACCGAGATGTAGCCACCGGCCTGGACGATACGGTCCAAGGCGCTGCGGTTAACAACCAGGTCCTTGATGATCGGGAATGCTTCTGCGCGCCACGGCTCGATGGTGATGACATCTCCATCGTGGAAGGTGCGCATGTGCAACTGGCAGGTCGTGGTGACCTCGGGGCCGTGGGCAATGCCGTTGATGACAATGCCGCACTGGCCGCAGATACCCTCACGGCAGTCCGAATCAAATGCGATCGGTTCTTCTCCGCGGGCAAAGAGCTCTTCGTTCAACACGTCGAGCATTTCCAGGAACGAGGATTCCTCAGAGATGCCGCGGACTTGGTATTCGTGCATGGCACCCGGATCCTCGGGTCCGTTTTGGCGCCAAATCTTCAGTGTCAGGTTCACTTGTAACTCCGCTGCTTCAGCTCGATGTTGTTGTAGATCAAGGCTTCCTTGTGGAGGATCGGAGGCTGGTCCTCGCCACCCCACTGCCAGGCTGCAACATAGAGGTACTTGTCATCGTGACGGAGGGCTTCCCCTTCCGGTGTCTGCGACTCCGCACGGAAGTGGCCACCGCAGGATTCCTCACGGTGCAGGGCGTCGATGCACATGAGCTCGCCCAGCTCCATGAAGTCCGCGACGCGGCCGGCCTTTTCAAGGGACTGGTTAAGCTCGCCGATGGACTTGCCCGGAACGCGAACATCACGCCAGTAGTCAGCGCGAAGCTTACGGATCATCTCGATGGCCTTCTTCAGGCCTTCCTCGCGACGCTCCATACCGCAGTATTCCCACATGATCTGGCCCAGTTCCTTGTGGAAGGAATCCACCGAACGCGAACCGTTGACCGACATGAGTTTATCGATGCGCTCCTGAGCGGAGTTCAGCGCCTCGGCGACATCCGGGGACTGAGCATCCAGCTTGGGCAGGTTGAAGCAGTGTGCCAGGTAGTCGTTGATGGTGTTCGGAAGAACGAAGTAACCATCAGACAGGCCCTGCATCAGTGCCGATGCACCCAGGCGGTTTGCGCCGTGATCGGAGAAGTTTGCTTCACCAGCAACGTACAGACCGGGCAGGTTGGACTCCAGGTCGTAGTCAACCCACAGGCCACCCATCGTGTAGTGGACGGCCGGGTAGATACGCATGGGCACTTCGTAGGGGTTATCGCCCGTGATGCGCTCGTACATATCGAAGAGGTTGCCGTACTTGGCGGACACTGCAGCCTTACCCATGCGCTGGATGGCCTCGAAGAAGTCCAAGTACACGCCGCGTGCAACACCGTCGATCTTCGGACCAACACCGCGTCCCTCATCGCACATGTTCTTTGCCTGGCGGCTTGCGATATCACGGGGAACGAGGTTGCCGAAGGAGGGGTAGATACGCTCCAGGTAGTAGTCGCGATCTTCTTCGGGGATGTCGCGAGGATCCTTCTCGCAGTCCTCGGCCTTCTTGGGAACCCAAATACGACCGTCGTTACGCAGGGACTCAGACATCAGCGTCAGCTTGGACTGCTGGTCGCCGTGCTGCGGGATGCAGGTCGGGTGAATCTGGGTGAAGCAGGGGTTCGCGAAGTATGCGCCCTTGCGGTATGCGCGCCAGATTGCGGTTGCGTTGCAGCCCATTGCGTTCGTCGAGAGGAAGAAGACGTTTCCGTAACCGCCGGTTGCCAGAACAACCGCATCAGCAATGTGGGTTTCGAGTTTGCCGGTGGCCATGTCGCGGGCAACGATACCGCGAGCGCGACCATCAGAAACAATGAGCTCCACCATCTCATGGCGAGAGTGCTCGGTCACGGTGCCAGCGGCAACCTGACGCTCGAGTGCCTGGTAGGCGCCGATGAGCAGCTGCTGCCCTGTCTGGCCGCGTGCGTAGAACGTACGCGAGACCTGGACACCACCGAAGGAACGGTTGTCGAGCAGGCCGCCGTATTCACGTGCGAAGGGAACGCCCTGTGCCACACACTGGTCAATGATGCTGGCGCTGACTTCAGCGAGGCGGTACACGTTAGTTTCACGTGCACGGTAGTCGCCGCCCTTGACGGTGTCATAGAAGAGGCGATAGACGGAGTCGTTATCGTTACGGTAGTTCTTCGCAGCGTTGATACCACCCTGCGCTGCAATGGAGTGCGCGCGGCGAGCGGAGTCCTGGTAGAAGAAAACGTCGATGTTGTAGCCCATTTCGCCCAGCGATGCGGCGGCTGCACCGCCGGCAAGGCCGGTGCCCACGATGATGACGTGGAGCTTACGACGGTTGGCTGGGTTCACCAGAGCCGCGTTGAACTTACGCTGTTCCCAGGCCTGAGCCAAGGGAACATCCATGGGGGCCTTCGAGTCGGCGATATCGTCGCCTTCGCGGTACAGCCCGTGAATCAAAGTATCAGTCATGTCTCAATGTCCTTGTCAGGAGATGTAACCGGCAACGATCGCCAGCGGAGGAAGCGCGAACATCAGGAAGATCAGGGCTCCGACCAAGCCGGAAACGATCTCCATGAACTTACGAGTTCCACCGCGGACCCATCCCAGCGACTGGAATGCTGACCAGAAGCCGTGGGAGACGTGAAGCGCTGCAAGACCAACGAAGATCAAGTAGACAACAACCATCAGCGGGCTGTGGAAGGTTGCGACCATGCGCTCGTAAGGAGTGGAGTCTGCAACGAAACCGGTGCGGATTGTTCCCGTCGTGAAGTGCAGGATGTGGAAGACAATGAGGAAGAAGAGCAGGACGCCCGTCATGCGCATTGTGCGCGCGGCGTAAGCATCTGCCGCGCTGCGCTTAACGACGTATGCACTGCGACGTGCACGGCGCGAGCGCTTCCAGGTCACGGCAGCTGCCCAGATGTGGATGACCAACATCAGAACCATTGCACCGCGGAACACCCAGATGAAACCACCATGGGGGAAGATCGGCACAAAGGCTTCTTCTTTCAGCCAGTGTGCGTAGTGGTCGTAGGCATCTTGTCCCAAGAACATCTTGAGGTTGCCATAGGAATGGAAGAGCAGGAAGAGCACGAACACAATGCCGGAAATCGCCATCAGCTGTTTGACGAAAACCGTCGTGGTCCATGCGCGACGCTTCTTTGTTGCGACTGTTTGTGAGGCCATGAGATAAGCCTATGCTGAGGAAGCGCCACTTCGATGGGACCGGCGACCCGCTTAGGAAAAAACAGCCTCCCGCGTCAACGAAGTATTCTGGAAAACCTTAGGTTTTGAGGGACAAAGCGCGCGAATTAGTCAGGAAAAAGACTCGTCACACATTCGACAAAATCCCCCTAAAATCCCACCATTAAGGCAACATCCTTTTTCGTATTTTATTCATCGGACAATGAGGCGCATATTCAAGGCATCTTCACGAGGGTTACGAAAGTAGCCTTTCGTCCGACCAACGACTTCAAAACCGGAATTCTCATAGAGAGAAATCGCAGCAGCATTGGACTCACGGACCTCGAGGAAAACCCTTTCACTCCCCCAGCGACGGGCAACATCAATCAGCGCACCCATCAAAACGCGACCCAGCCCACGGCCTCGAAAATCAGGCAAAACACCCATGGTCATCACGTCTGCGTCAATCCCCACGGCGATTCCCGCATACCCGCATAAAACCGGAGCTGCCACATCATCATTCACGCAGACACCGAAATACACGCTGCGCCCCGAGCTCAGCTCTTGAGCGATCATCCCTCTAGTCCACGGATCTTCAGGAAAAATCTCCTGCTCGAGAGCGACAAGAGCCTGCAGATCCTCAATTCCGAGGACAAGAAGCTGCCCGCCAGAGGCCTCAGCGCGCTCGCGAGCAATGGATTCAAGCGAGGTCACATGCGCTCCGGAGTCTGGCCGTGAATATCGGGACGACGCAGGTAAAGGGGCTCAGTTCCTAAGCGCTCTTCCTCCCCACGAGCCAAACGAGCGCGAACAATGCGAACCATTACCGCGGGATCAAGCGGGAGCTGCGGTCCCATCTCAGCACCAGCCAAGACCTCGGTACTGTGAGAAGGAACGGGAGCGTCCGACACCAAAAGCCCGGTTTGTTCACGAAGCGCTCCCCCAAGAGCGCGCGCAAATCCGACTTCGAGTTGGCCGATGAGACGCACATCATCGGGGCCTTCGGCCACGAAATGGCCCCAATACAGTTCCTTTCGCCTAGCGTCAGTGAAGGCATAGACGTGGGTATCGGGCGAGAGATGATCAAGAGCAAGTCGCGCAATAGCATCTAGACTGCACACGCCGTACACGGGAATGCCAGCAGCTTTTGCAAAGACCCGCGCCGACACCAAACCGGCACGCAAACCTGTGAAGGGAGCCGGACCCGTTCCCACACAGACCGCGTCTAATCCCGCGCGTGAGACATCGGTGGGAAGTCCAGCCTTTCCGAGGGCTTCCAGCACGCAGGGAGTAATGGATTCAGCGTGGTGGCGTCCTGATTCATTACGGGAAGAGCCAATCACCTGCCCATCACGAACGATGGAGACAGCGGTTGCCCCGGAGGTATCAATGCACAATTCGGTCATAATTCGATCCTATTCCACGCTGGTTTTCAGCTCAGGAGCAAGCTCGTCGAAAACCCCATCCCAGCGACTCGAATAGGGAGTAAAGGTAATAATTCGCTGCCCGTCATCCATGCTTTCCAAGTCAACTATGCCGCCGTCAAGGCAGGCCTCCCCGCCTTCTTCACGGCGCACCTCGATTTCGAGGCGGGAATCACTCATCGCTTCCGTCTTGCCTTCGCCCCATTCAACGACCGTGACTGCCTGGTCGATGGTTGAGTCCAAGTCCAGCGTTTCGAGGTCGTCCAGGTCGCGGATCCTGTAGGCATCGGCGTGGATCAGGTCCGGACCGCCAACCAGTGAGGGGTGCACACGCGCAACAATGAAGGTCGGCGAGGCAACGGTTCCGCGTACGCCGAGCCCGCGCCCGATCCCCTGCGTCAGAGTCGTTTTTCCTGCTCCCAAGCCCCCTCGGAGCATGATGAGATCTCCGGCGCGCAGGTGATGAGCAAGTTCTTCACCCAAGTGTCGAGTTTGGTCAGCGTCACTCACGCGATAGCTGAAGTGGCTAGTGCTGTTCTCGGTCATCGTTCCTCTTCATAGTGATAGTTTCGGGGAATGCGCTCACCCAAACGCGTGACGATCTCGTAGTTAATGGTCCCCGCGTGAATCGCCCACTTGTCAGCCGATGGGCATCCCTTTTCAGGATCACCGAAAAGAAGTGCTCGCTCACCCACGCGGGCAGGCGGGCGTCCGCTGGCCGAGGTCGGCGTACCCGCCTCACCTTCGGCTGGACCGAGATCAATCATGAATTGGTCCATACAGACTCGCCCGACAATCTGCGTTGGGAATAATCCCCGCTCAGTTTCGACGACGACCGGTGCTCCGTTTGACGATGCCCGCAAAATCCCATCACCGTAGCCCAGCGGTACCAGACCGATCCACCTGCGCGTCGGTGCCTGCCAGGTTCCTCCGTACGAGGCCGGGGTTCCTTCCTCGATAACCTTCACAGAGGTCAGTGGTGCACTGAGGGTCATTGCCGCTTCGAATCCCAGTTGACGCGCGCTCTTAACGGAGGGATCAGGAGAAAGTCCATACATCCCGATTCCCGCGCGAACCATGTCGTAGTGCGTCTCGGGATGCCATAAGATTCCCGAGGTTGCAGCGAGGTGACGGATTTGCGGACGCACGCCCGCCTGAGCGAAAATCCGCAGTCCTTCTTCAAAGATCGTGACATGAGAACGCGTTGATTCTTCGCCCGAGGGAGTAGGGTCATCGGCACGCGACATGTGGCTCCATGCGCCCGCAACCTCAACCAACCCCTGATCCTGTGCTTCACGAAGCGCTTGTGCGAGTTCGGGAAGGTCGGCAAGCGTCGAACCTGCACGCGACATTCCTGTATCGATCTTGACGTGCACTCGAGCGGGCCTGCCAAGCGCCCGTGCGGCCACGCAGATCTCTTCGAGCACCCACGTCCACGAGACTGACAGGTCAATATCTGCCTCGATCGCTGTAGAGAAATCAGTGCCCGTCGAAGAAATCCATGCGAAAATCGGTGCATCTTTGCGCTCGATACCTGCCTCATCAAGACCCGCACGAAGTTCTAAGGCTTCGGCCAACTGTGCGACACCCAACCACTGCGCTCCCGCCTTCAAGGAGGCAAGCGCAACGGGAATTAGGCCGTGACCATAAGCATTGGCCTTAACGATTGCCATCTGAATACTCGACGGCGCACAAGCACGCAAGACGGCCAAATTACGCGCAATAGCGGATAGATTAACTGAGGCTACAGACGGATAGCCTCGTCCAACTTCGGAAGATTCCACTCCCCCAGTATCGCACCCTCATCTATCAGGAACACAGCGCACCTACGATATCTGGAATTCTGCGCGCGATATCGATGGCTTGAATGGGACGGAAATAAGCGTTTTCTCCCCTACTCGCCTTCGCTCCTGCCTGGGAATGAAGCCACACTCCCGCTCCAGCGCAGCCGCCGCAATCGGCCTCGGAAATGGTTGTACCAGGATTAAGCCGTTCCACGCGGGCTTGGTACGCCGCCAAGATTCCTGCAAGAGTCCCGGCGAGCACGTCACCGCTTCCGGCGACTCCTGCCCACGGAGTTTCCTGGGGGATTTCGACGGCGGTTATGCAGCGTTGCCCCTGGCTGTACTCCGAAAAAACACACAGTGTGCGCGCACTTTTGAGAACAACAACGGCGTCCGTTAGTTCCACCAGCGTTTTTGCCGCTCCAAGAGGATCGGCGTCGACCTTCGCGCGCGTCGCTTGTTCCCCAAGTTGGGAGAGCAGACGTGCGGCCTCGCCGTGGTGCGGGGTGAGGATTGTGCGCGACAGGCTTCTGCCGCGCTCCTTTCCATAAGCCACGAGGCCTGCGACCGCATCGAATGCACCGGCATCGATCACCAGTGGGAGCTTGGAATCGATACAAAAACGTGCGAGTTCCACACAGTCCTCGCCTCTGTCGGCATCACAACCGGGACCAACGAGGCCTGCTTGGATCCTTCCACCAACGGTGACGACACCGGGAACGTGCGCTAATACCAAATCTTCCACCCTGCGCGGTGCGTTTAATCGCACCATCCCCACGCCAGTGTTCGAAGCAGCAAAGGCTGCCAGCAGCCCGGCCCCGGGGTAGGTGTCAGAACCTGCGACAACGCCCACAACGCCTCGGCGATACTTATCGTCGGTGGGGCTGGGGGCACGAAAGTAGGCGCGTACCTGTTCCTCAGAGAAGGGAAGAGTGTCCACTGTCATGAGCGTATTCTTTCACGCCCGGCGGCAACCTCAGCTGAAGGAGCGAGCAACGCCCACCATGATGACGCCGATAACCATGATGACAACGCCAATGATGGTCCACCGCATCTCACGACGCGTGCGCGTCTCGTGGAGGATCAAAATTCCACCGAAAGTCTGAATAATGACGCCCATCTGCGACAGTGGGAAGGCAACTGCGACACCAAGGAGCGAGGAAGAAACTTGAGTCAGGAGAATAGCCGCCCCCCACATCATGCCGGGGATCAGTTGGCGAAGAGTGAGAAGACTCCAGCGATTGTCTTCCTTGCCAAGTTGAGGCGAAAGCGCAGGGATCGTTGCGATGAGACCGACAAGGAAGTAACCGACCGATTGCGGAAGGATCACGGAGCGCCCATCCAAACCAAAGCCTTGAACAATCAGCAGGTAGGCGACAAGGCAGGAGGTTGACACAACCAGAAGAATTGTCCCGCGCTTCCAATCAACGTTTTCGTCGGCAGTTTCCTCTGTCTTTTCAGTCTTGGAGATGAAGACCACGCCCAAGGTGAGAAGCGCGATAGAGCTCAGCGCAAAGACAAGTGCAAGACCGTGGTTCATCTCTCCGAAGAGGATGATCCCGCCCAGGCACATGAAGATAATCTGGCCCGCAGTCGTCAGCGGCATGGTGCGTGAAACACCGAGCACCTTCAGGCAGAGAATTTGGAGATACTGCCCAAATCCGAGGATTAGGCCTGAGAGGAAGGAAATGAGCAGGGTCTTGGTTGTCCAATGCACATCAATGAAGGGGGTCGCCAGCGCCGAGAAGAGGAAGGCACCTCCCAAAGTTCCCAGGGTTTTTTGTCGATCATCGCCGCCTTGAGCGACAAGGACGATGGACATAAAGCCAAGGAAAAGGGACGGGAGCAAAGCGACGAGGTAGCCAATCACCGCATACTCACTTTCTTGTACGTCAATGAGTGCAACCAAGGAATGATGTTTTCAGGCTAGTGGACACCGACGTAAATACAAGGGGCGAAATCCCAATCCGGGCTGCGCGATAAATAACAATTTGGCGCACAAGTAGTCCTAAATCGTGTGCGCAGCACAGCAAATTGCGACAATGAAGACCGTGAGTGAAATCAGCAACACCGAAGAATCGCCCTTCGACTTTTTCTCCCGCGACCAGTGGGATCGGCTCGCCGACAGGTCACCCCTTCCACTCACACACACTGACCTGTCGCGTTTAGCATCCCTTGGCGATCCCATCGATATTGCCGAAGTCGACGCAATCTACCGACCGTTGACCGCACTGTTGCAGCTCTACGTCGAGGGACACCGACGCGTTGAGCATGAACGCTCTCATTTCCTCACCCGCTCTCACCGGGCTCCCGTTCCCTTCATCATCGGAATCGGTGGCTCGGTTGCCGTTGGAAAATCAACCGTCGCCCGCCTCTTGCGTTTTCTCTTGTCCCGATGGGAAAAGACCCCGCGAGTCGACTTAATCACGACAGATGGTTTCCTCTTCCCCAATGCGGTACTCCGTTCCAAAGGCCTGCTTGGGCGAAAAGGTTTTCCCGAGTCCTATGACCGCCCAGCACTCATTTCCTTCCTCTCGGCAGTTAAGTCAGGGATGCGCAATGTTCAGGCTCCCGTCTATTCACATGTCGTTTACGACATCGTCGAAGGCGAAAGCGTCGTCGTAGACTGCCCAGACATTCTCATCGTTGAAGGACTCAATGTCCTCCAACCTCCCAAGTGGGGACCCGGCGTCATGCCGATCGCAGTCTCAGACTTCTTTGACTTCAGCATCTACGTGGATGCCGACGCCGAGCACATCCAGCAGTGGTACGTTGATCGTTTCCTCACCCTGCGCCAGACCGCGTTCACCCGCGAGGATTCTTTCTTCCGCACCTACGCCTCCTTAACGGATGCTCAGGCCGAGGCCACAGCTCGCTCGATTTGGGAGGAAATCAACCTCCCAAACCTATTGGAGAACATTGCTCCCACCCGCGAGCGCGCAACGATGATTTTCACCAAGGGTGCGGATCACCGTGTCGAGTCACTGCGGCTCAGAAGGTGAGCTCTACTCCCACCGCATAGCGCAGATCGGTCTGCGGAATCACAAGGCGCGACGAGCCTTCACGCGCCTCGACGATGACCCTATCCTCGCTTCCAAGAATCCGGGCACCGTGTACCTTCCCGGGGACCTCAAGCCACGTCGATGCAAGACCGCAGGGAGCGAAGGTTCTGTCTTCGAGGGACCCCGCCTCGGCCTCGTCAGTCGATGGAGCCGGGGGCATCCCGAAGAAGAAAACTCGAGACTCACTGTCCTTGGCCTGTGTTGCGTACCAGGACCAGCCCTCTTGCGCGCGCAGGGAGGTGATCTTCTCCCAGGGACGAGTCGCGTAGATCCCCTCACCGTTGACGCGCAAGAAGTCACCGAGCTGCTCGAGGCCTCGCCGAATCCACGTGGACATGCCTCCGCGCGCGTCGGGACCGATCCCAATGAGATAGTTCCCGCCTCGCGACACGATCGCCAATAGGTTGGAGATGATGTGACGCATAGGCTTGATCGGCTCTTCGGGGCCCATCGAGCACCAGCCACGAGTCATGGTGATGCATGATTCCCAGGGGTAGCGTCGAATATCGTCCGGAACTTCCTGCTCGGGGGTTCGGTAGTTTTCGTTCACCCCATGGACTTCTCGATCAACGACCAAAATATCGGGTTGGAGGCGACGTGCATTCTCGGCGATCTCATCGATATCAATCGGTTCGTCTGGTTCGCGAACCCAACCGGCATCGAGCCATAGCACGTTGATACGCCCGTAATTGCGCAAGAGCTCATCAATTTGATTGTGGGTGTAGCGAACAAACGATTCCCACTTTGCACGGTGCTTCTCGATGTCGAAGTTGTGGTAGCGGTCAGTAATGGTGCGAGCGCGATCCCAATATCCCGGGTGGTTCCAATCAGCCTTGGAGAAATAAACACCCGTTTCCATATCATGAGCACGGAAGGCCTCGAAGATTTCGCGGACGATGTCGCGACCAAGTCCGGATTCTTCACTGGTCGACTTGAAGTTCGAGAAGTCCGTGTCATACATGGCGTAGCCGTCGTGATGCTTTGTCGTAAAGACGACGTAACGCATTCCAGCATCGGCGCACGCGGAGGCCCATTCCTCGGCATTGAAATCGTCCCCCGTAAAGGAACGCGCTTGGTCGCAGTACCACGAGTGGTACTCCTCGTCGGTCCCCTTCCAGTCCTCAGGTGGGTCAGTAAAGCCACCCAAATGCTGGCGATGCAGGGACCAGGAGCCATCTTGGCCAATGTGAGAGAAGATCCCCCAATGGATGATGACACCGACCTTGTGGTCCCTCCAGTGCTCGAGTGCGGCGAGGGTGCGCGGGTTCGTTGGCCAGATGTACCCCGGATCCGGGTATTGACGCAGCGCACCCGCAGCTTCTAGTGCATCGGGAGCGAAGTCCTCGCTCAGTTCATCACTCATTGGTATGTGCCTCTATTGATCTAGAACTTCAATCCGCCATCTTCGATTCCACGGAAGAAGTACTTCTGCGAGAAGGCGAAGACTACAACGACAGGAACCAGCGCAACGACCGCTCCGGCCAAGACCAGTTGATAAGTCGTTCCCTGAGCGGAATTTTGAATGGCTGTCAGTTCCAGCATCAAAGTGTGCTTATCGTTGTCGACCAGCATGAGTAGCGGGAAGAGGAAATCGGACCAGGCACCGATGAAGGAGGTCAGTCCAACGACCGTGAGAGTCCCGCGAACCTGAGGAAGGAAGATCCTCCAAAAACGCGCCCATTCGCCCGCCCCGTCAATCAGTGCGGCATCTTCAATTTCTTCGGGAATCCCAAGGAAAGCTGCGCGCATCATAAGGATCTGGAAGGGGCCGATCATGGCAACCATCCACACGCTGGTCAGGGTCTTGTACGTGCCGATGGACACCATCATCGAGTACAGGGACAGCATGATTGATTCGAAGGGGAAGATCATCGCCGAGAGCACGACGAAGTACATGATGTTACGACCGGTCCATCCCCGTCGCGAGAGCATGTATCCACCCAAGCAGGACAAGATGATATTTGAAATGACCGTCAGCGTTGCAACGATGACCGAGTTGCCAATCGCACGCAGGATCGCGGTTTGTTTAAACAGCGTGGCAAAGGCTGCAAGCGACCACGTCTGCGGGAAGATCGTGGCTCCTTGGCCGAAAACCGACTCCCCCGGAGCTTTGAATGCCGCGAGGAGAGGAAGCAGAAGCGGTCCCACCATGAGGATCGCGACGACGACCAGCGTGATGTAACGCAGGACAAGGCGAGATCCTTTGAGCTGGCGTGATGCGACGTTGCGCGATTGGTGCTCGAGCTTGCGAGCTTTGCGCCAGCTCGAGAACTTTGACGAGGCCTCGGCGGGGCTGGTGGAAGAAACTGCGGTGCTCATTGGTCTTCAGCCTTCCTCTGGAGTTTTTGGGAGGCGATGATGAATCCGAAAGTGATGAGGAAGAGGCAGACCGAGGCTGCATTGCCCTTCCCTAGAGACCCGTATGTCGGATCGGTCCAGTCTCGGATGTACATGGTCAAAGTCTTTGTCGGGGAGGCACTTCCGCCAAGGAGATAGACCTCGGTGAAGATCTTGAGGCATCCGATGGTTGTGAGTGTCGCGACCAAGAACATCATGACTTTGACGCCCGGAACAGTGACGGTGAAGAAACGACGGACACTTCCCGCCCCGTCGAGTTCTGCGGCCTCGTAGAGGGACTTATCGACGTTCGCAAGAGCGGACAAGTAGAGAATCATGTAGTAGGGCAAGCCCTGCCACAAGGTAATGAGCATCGCGCAAAAGAGGATGAGCCATTGGTTCGAGAGGAATGGGACCGTATCCATTCCCCATGAGGTCAGAAGGTTGTTTACTGGTCCTCTTTCATTGAGCAGGTAGCGCCAAGCCAAGGAAATGACGACGAGCGAAGAAACCGCAGGCAAGTAGTAAAGCGCGCGGAAGAATCCGATGCCCGGAACATAGGACTTGACCAGGAGGGCAAGGAGAAGAGGGAGAAGCACCATAAGAGGGACAACGCAGACCGCGTAGATCAGCGAATTACGAAGAGAACCCCAAAATTCCGCGTCGTTCAGAACGTAGGTATAGTTCTCAATCCCGATGAAGGGGCCAATTTTTCGCAGCGGTTTTGTTTTTGTGAAAGAGACGAAAACCGTTGTGATGAAGGGATAAATGTAAAAAGTAATAATTGCCAAGACCGGGAGTGTAATCCAGATCCACGGCATCCATCCTGGGCGGAAACGCGCGGCCCCATTAAGAGATCGGCTTGGGGCACGTCCTGTACGCGACGACATTGTCAGGTCCTTCAGTGCTGTTCAAGGGTTTTGCCGGGGGTAAAACGCGATTGTTTTACCCCCGGCAAGGGCAGATCATTCAGTCAGAGCCTTGAGCTTCTTGTTCATCTGATCTTGTGCAGTCTTCAGAGCGGTCTTGGGGTCGACCTCTCCGCGGATTGCCTTGTTCACGTTTTCGACGAGGCTGTCCTGAACGGCACCGGTGGTGTAGAAGACGTCGGTGTATGCCTCGGCTTCCTTTGCAGCCTTTGCGGCTTCTTCGTAGGCAGCCTTGAAGACCGGATCATCCGCGATCTCCGGCGGGTTTGCAACAAGCTTGTCAAGAGCGCTTGTTGCTGCCGGGAAGATGATCGCACCACCGTCGTGGGTCCATGCGTATTGGTTCTCAGCATTGGTGATCCACTCGGCGAACTTCATTGCCAGAGGAGAGTTCTTGGTCGAGACGGACACGCCGATGTACTGGCCTTCGAAGACCGGCTTGATTCCGGGGTTGGTCGGGAAGGGACCGACACCGGTGTTGTTGTAGACGGTCGCGTTGTTTGCCTTGACGGACTTGAGGAAGGACGCATTCGGGGTACCGAATGCCAAGTTTCCATCGGCGTATGCCTTGCCCGGATCAGGTTCGCCGGTCAGCGAGTCCTTCGGGATCGCACCGCTCTTGTAGAGCTCGGCGAGGCGGGTCACGTACTTGATTGCCTGCTCATTGTCAGCAAAGTTGAACTCGGTCTTATCATCGTTCATGAGGCTGACGCCCATGCCGTGCAGCTGCGCGGTCATGTACCACTGCGGAGAGCCGTAGATGCCGTAGTCACCCTTGCCATTCGCTCCGACCTTTGCAGCGTAGTCAAACATCTCTTCCATGGTCTTAGGAGAGGTGTTTTCATCCAAGCCTGTGCGCTTGAAAACTTCCTTGTTGTAGGTGGTGATGTAGGGGCCAAAGTACCAGGGAAGCGCGGTGTGGTGCTTATTGGCACCCAGTGCGGTCGAATCCCAAATGGTCTTGACAAACTTGTCGCCAATACCAGGAGCCTTCACGTCGAAGTCCATGAGGAGGTTGGACTTTGACAGGGCCAGGATGGTGGAAGAAGGAACATTCACAACGTCTGCCATCTGGCAGTTCGTTGCCTGAGCGGTAATGGTCTGGTCGAATTCTGCGCCGCCCGCCTGGTCAGTCCACTTGATCTTGACACCGGGGTTTGCGTCCTCAAATTCCTTGATCTTGGCGGTGAAGAAGTCGCCGAAGTCGGTCTTGAGACCCTGGGTCTGGAAGGTGATTTCACCTTCGACCTTCGAGGTGTCAATCTTGGAATCATCGAGATTCGTTGCGGGAATATCGCAAGAAACATCGGGCTTGGGGATCGAACCCGAAGCGGATCCACCGCTTGCAGAACTTGAAGAAGAGTCGCTGCTGCCGTTCGAGCAGGCGCTCAATCCTAGAGTGCTCACCATGGCCAGGGCGACGACGCCAGCGGCCATCTTTTTCTTCAACATGCGAAACCTCCATTGGTTCGTGTCGTAGATCGATATGAATACCGAATCACTAACTATCTCGTGTTAGTCGATAAGCCTAGGCTACCGTTGAGAACCTAGCTTTACGTTGCATAGCGGACAATTGTTATAGATCCGTTACACAAACAATGAATTCGATGGTCAGCGGATTCATCCGTGCACCGAATTCGGGGCGCGCATCCGGGCCACACGAGCGAGTCCCGATGCCATCTTGAATGGCGTCAAGCCAAACAAAAGTCCGATTCGAATGTGGCAAGTCTTCCCAGTGTCCCGCCCGGGCAAGCTCTTGCTCACTCCACGGCGAGGCGCTCCACCCCACTTCGCTTCGAGGAACGATCATAAACGCACAGTCTTCCCCACGCAGCTCAAGAACCTTCAGTCCCGGTCGGTGCCCACCTTCTTGAGGCTTAACGCCCACATCCCACAGATCTTCAAGTTCAGCGCACCCAAACCCGTCTGGATTGACGCCGGGCATATCCGCATAAGCGATATCCGTCTCCCCCACCCACGAGGCCGTCCACCCCGTTCCCGGGATGCGCAGACGAACCCCTACGCGAGGGATGCGCTCGGGCCAGTGACCATAGGGAGTCATTTCAACCTTAACCGCGAGGCAGTTTTCCGGCAGTGGAGCACCCGCAGATGCGCCTCCGGCTTTTCCGTCTACGGGAGTAAAACTCCAGCGAGTCTCAAGTCCGAACTGTGCAGCAGGTGGCGCCCAGCGCTCGAAAAGCACCCGCGTTCCGTTCTCACGGGCGCTTCCATGCCAGGTTCTGCGCAGGAGATGCAAACGTGCCATTTCCCATCGCTGTGCATGAGAGACTCCCCATTGCCCGGTCCCTGTTCCCAGTGGCCCCAGATCAAAAGTGGAAATCCCCCAATAGTCAACGGGACCGCGACCGCGATCGTTGTCCGTCGGTGCGCGGTAAACGCTGATCTCCGCCGCGATCGGAAGCCCGCCCACGGACTCCACGCGCCCACGATCATCAAACACGGTGCCGCACTCGGCCTCGTCGCAGGAGAGCCCGGAAGAAGCTGCACAAGCCAGTGCACGCAAGCGCTCCTCGGCCTCGCCACCCGATTGTTGCGAGCGACCCTGAAGGATCGGCGCATGAGGTGCGAGCGCGCGAGTCCATGCCCAAGTCCCCGCATAGGGACGCGAAAGCGCATCAACCAAGCCGTCGCAAACGAAATTTCCGTCGTGCACTTCCTCTCCGAAATCACCGCCGTAGGCAAGAGCGCGACGCCCATCAGGAAGGGTGCGCCACAGTGCGTGGTCACGCCACTCCCACACGAAGCCTCCAGCATGGCGAGGATGGCTCATTTGCTCGGCATAAGCGGCCGCTCCACCGGGTCCGGTCCCCATCGCGTGGAGGTATTCACACATGATGTAGGGTGCGCTGCGAATACGTTCTTTCGCAGCGTCATCCACAGCCGCACTTGCATGGCTCGGGACAGCGACCGGCGCGTGCATGTCCGTATCGTCGAGTACCGCAGCAACTTCTTCAAGTGTCGGGTACATCCGCGAGTAGATATCGACATACTCCATGGCATGGTCGCCCTCGTAGTGGACGAGGGCGCGTCCGTGGGTGCGTTCACGGAGCCAACGTGCGGCCCCTGCCAAGTTACGTCCCGTTCCGGATTCGTTCCCCAGGCTCCAGCAGAAAATACTGGCATGATTCTTATCGCGTTCAAATGCGCGTTCGGTGCGGTCGAGGTAGGAGGCTTCCCACCGCGGATCATCGGAGGGATTATCGATCCACGTACGATTCCCCTCAAAACCGTGGGTTTCAATATCCCCCTCGAGCATGACCCACAGCCCAATTTCATCGGCCAGATCAAGAAGGCGCGGGTGAGGCGGGTAATGAGAGGTTCGGATCGCGTTGATTCCCATCGACTTCATGAGTTCAAGATCGGCGCGCGCAAATTCTTCGCTGAATACGCGCCCTTCGTCGGCACGAATTTCATGGCGATTGACACCATTAAGCTTCAGAGGCTCGCCGTTGGCCATGAGGACGCCGTCCTCGATGCACACGCGACGGAAGCCGAGGCGCAGCTGACGTTCTTCCGTTTTGCGGCCGCTCTCCCCCACCACGTGCACGCGTGCGGCGTAAAGTTTTGGCGATTGCGGGCTCCACGGCTCGACATTGCCGAGGCCAACGCTTTCACTCCGGTAGCGACCATCCTCCCCGCGCGCGAGCGTGAGCACCGAGGCGCCGAGGCCTTCGATGTCCAGACTCGCTTCAAGCGTTTCGCTTTGCGCCCCACGCACTCTCAGCTCAAGGGTCGCAAATCCTTGCCCGGACTTGTAATCGGTATTGATCCACAGATCCTCAATGGAGAAATCGGGAAGGTATCGCAGTGAAACTGAGCGGAAAACTCCGGGGAGCCACCACTGATCCTGATCTTCAAGATAGGATCCTGCGCTGAACTGATGAACGCGAAGAGTCACCGTATTTTCACCGGGGACAAGCATCTGGGTGACGTCGAATTCGTGGGCGAGGCGTGAACCGCGAGCCATTCCGATCCATTGGCCATTGATCCAGACAATGATCTGGGATTCAACGCCTTCGAAGCGCAGGCGGACCTGGCCTCCCTGCGAAAGCCACGACTTGGGGCATGTGAAGTGCCGAAAGTAGTCACCGACAGGATTATCTTCCGGAGGGAAAGGCGGATCCACAGGGAAGGGGAA
>CAUTOM010000001.1:0-86553 GCA_963540435.1 uncultured Actinomyces sp. | reverse complement strand
ACCCGCGACCCTCACCTTGGCAAGGTGATGCTCTACCAACTGAGCCACATCCGCACTCAGCCTCTATCAGACTGGGGCCTTGTCCGTCGTTAGATAACGACAGTGGGCGATACTGGGTTCGAACCAGTGACCTCTTCCGTGTCAGGGAAGCGCGCTACCACTGCGCCAATCGCCCGAGCGGATGACGGGACTCGAACCCGCGACCCTCACCTTGGCAAGGTGATGCTCTACCAACTGAGCCACATCCGCGTTTGAAACCATCGAAACGGTTTTGCAACGGATGGAAGCCTAACAGGGTTTGGCCTCAGAACACAAATCATGAGTGAGTGTCCCCGCTCACACCCGGTGTTTTCATTGCGGCGGCGCGCCTCCACCCCCACTTGGGCACTCCCCCATAGAGTCAAAGTTGTGATTGAAGTGGCACCACCAGAGGACTTCCGCACCGCACTCATGTCATTGCGCGGCGCGGTACATCCTCACGTCGAAATTGAGGAAGTCCCCGCACCCCGGGCACTTGCTCCTTTCACTGCTGCTCTTGCGCTTCGAACCACTCAAATGGCACACGATGAAGCACTCGCCTTCGGACGTTTCATCGTCTTACACGACCCAAACGGACAGATGGGATGGAATGGTCCATTCCGCCTCGTCACTCAGCTTCGAGCCCAGATCGATGCTGATATGAGCTCAGATCCCCTCCTATCCGAAGCTTTGTGGAATTGGACCCACGATTGCCTTGAAGAGCGCGGCGCCGGTTTCCACGACTTAACCGGAACTGTCAGCAAGGAAGTAAGTGAGTCCTTCGGCGGTCTGATGTTGATGGGGTCGACTTTGGCTGTTGAAATCCGCGCTTCTCTAACTCCCAATACGCCGTGGATTGGCGAGCATCTCCTAGCGTGGCAGGACCTCATGTGTCGTATTGCTGGCGTCGAAAACCAACGTTTTCTTGAGAGGGCATAAGTTGTGCTAGTCGACAACCCCTTTGGAATCCTCCGGGGCGACACCGAAGAACCACAGCTTATTGCCTACCCCCGAGACGGTATCCCCGAGGTTCTTTCGACCATCGATGCACTCAAGGAAGCGGCGGAAAAGTTGGGGCACTCAACAATGCCACTGGCTGTCGACGTCGAACGAGCACAAGGCTTTCGCTACGGTTCTTCCCCGTATCTTCTCCAGTTACGCCGCGAGGACGTCGGATCCTTCTTGATCGATACTGCTGAGCTCAACGATCTGACGATTCTTCAGCCTTTTGTTGATGCCACCTGGATTCTTCACGATGCCTCGCAGGATCTACCAAATCTGCGTGAACTTGGCCTGCACATCCCAGCGCTTTTTGACACCCAGATCGCTTCTCGCTTAGTCGGCCTCACACACTTCGGCCTTTCTGCAGTATGCGAGCAACTTCTTGGGCTCGCTTTGCTTAAGGACCATCAAGCCGCAAATTGGTCCGTGCGGCCACTTCCCAAAGATTGGCTCCGCTATGCGGTCCTTGATGTCGAGCTTCTGACTGCCTTAAAGGACGCGCTCGAACTGCGTCTAGAGGCTCTCGGGCGCCTTTCATGGGCCCAGCAGGAGTTTTCCCACATTGCCGAGGCCGCACCTCCCAAACCGAAGATCGATCGTTGGCGCTCAATTCCCGGTATCGGCAAACTCACTTCCAAGAGAGCTCTGGCTATTGCGCGAGAACTTTGGTTTGAGCGCGATGCAATTGCGCAAGAAATCGATTTGGCGCCAGGACGTTTGGTACGCAACAGTGGAATTATTCATGCTGCTCAACGCCCGCCTCGAACCCGCCACAATCTGCTCTCGATCGCAGAGTTTCGTTCACCACAAACCCGCCCGTACGCCGATCGCTTTCTTTCTGCCGTCGGAAGGGCACTCGTTCTTCCCGAAAACCAGCTACCGCCTCGTCACCGCAAAGAAGACGATGAACACACACCCAGCGTCCGTCATTGGCAGCGCCTGCGCGCAGAAGCCCACGATTTACTTCTCCAGGTGCGCGGCGCCGTCGCACAACAATCTGAATACCTCGAAATCAGCCCGGAGATTCTACTAGAACCACGTATCCAGCGAGCACTCGCCTGGGATTACTCGCAAGATGAGCCGATGGGACCCGTTGATGAATACCTTTTGACTCATGGTGCGCGCCCATGGCAAGTCGCCATCGTTGCGCCTGATCTTCATCAGCTACTCGCGGGCTAGTTCGCGTCTGAGCGTCGCTGCGAGTCCTTCAGCATCCAGATTCAAGGCAGACACGATGCTGATGCGACTTGCCTGATCAAGGAATTCCTTTGGAATCCCGGCAGTAACAACGCGAACATTCAGGGTTTCATCGCGAGTGCTCAAAAGGTCGCGCAGAGACCAACCGAATCCCCCATCCACGAGCCCGTCCTCAACACTTAAGACAAGCGCTGCGTCTTCAGTCAAGGAGACAAGAGCCTCGGGAACGGGGAGTGCCCACCGAGGGTCAACTACTCGAACGCTGGCTTGACCTTCTTCTTCAAGAAGTGCTGCACTTTCAAGCGCAGCTGGAACCATTGATCCCAAGGCGACAATACACACCCGAGGCAGTGCGCTCTCCTCATCCCAGTCCTTAAGGAGATCGCAACCGCCTTCACGGCGCAGGTGAACGATCGGATCGCTCAAAGCTCCCTTGGGATAGCGCAAGACGGTTGGAGCATCACCGACAGCAACGGCCTCGCGAAGTTCTTCACGCAAGGTCGCCTCATCACGCGGCGCAGCCAGACGCAAACCAGGCACGGAATTCAGCATGGAAATATCCCACATGCCATTATGCGAAGGTCCGTCATCGCCTGTAATTCCGGCGCGATCAAGCACAAAAGTCACACCGCAATGATGGAGCCCAACATCCATGAGAATCTGATCAAAAGCGCGGTTGAGGAAAGTTGCATAGACCGCAAAGACTGGGTGGGCGCCGGCAAATGCCATTCCAGCCGCGGCAGCAACTGCGTGCTGCTCCGCGATACCCACATCGACAACGCGATCGGGATAATCATCCTTGAATGGTCCTAGGCCTACAGGAAGCATCATCGCCGCGGTAACGCCAACAATGTCATCGCGTTCATGAGCGAGCTTTCGAATCTCATCGGCGAAAACGCTGGTCCATGCAAAGCGAGCCGGAGCAATAGGAAGCCCCGTTTCTGGGTGGATTCTCCCCACGGCATGGAATCGATCTGCGATGTCTTCTTCGGCTGGCGTGTAGCCGCGACCTTTTTGTGTCATGACATGGATGAGCACGGGTTCATGAAGCTCGCGAGCCCGGCTGAAGATCTCTTCCATGGCAGCGATATCGTGCCCGTTGACAGGTCCGAGGTATTTCAGGCCAAGATCTTCGAACATTGCCTGCGGGATGAGGGTGTCTTTAAGCCCTGTTTTCAGGCCATGCAGCGCGCCGTAGGTTGCTCGTCCTGGCTCGCCAAAATTCATGAGAGTCCGTTTGCCCCAAGACAGTGCTTTCTCATAGTTCTGCGATGAACGCAGCAGATCGAGGTGGCGCGCAAAAGCGCCAATGGTTGGCGCGTAGGAGCGGCCATTATCGTTGACGACGATAATCGCGCGCCGTTTGGGATCCGACGCAATGTTATTGAGTGCTTCCCACGCCATTCCGCCTGTCAATGCGCCATCGCCAATGACTCCAATGGTCCACGTGGGGTCCCCCCTGCGCGCCTTCTCACGTGAGATTCCATCGACCCACGATAGGGATGAGGAGGCGTGAGAATTCTCTACGACATCGTGGATGGATTCTTTGCGACTGGGGTATCCCGAAATACCGCCCTCTTGGCGTAGTTGTGAAAAATCCTGACGACCAGTGAGCAACTTATGGACGTAGGTCTGGTGCCCGGTATCAAAAACGATTGTGTCAGACGGAGAGCGGAAGACTCGATGAAGCGCAATGGTAAGTTCAACAACGCCAAGGTTCGGCCCAAGGTGCCCACCGGTCTTCGATACGTCATCGATCAGTTTCGTCCGAATCTCTTCCGCAAGAGAGTCTAATTGCGCGGCGGGAATCCGCCTGAGATCGCGGGGTGAATCAATAGTGCTCAGCAGCGAAGCTTGATTCTCGGATTGCGTCATGGGAACGATTCTAGTGTCAAGGATGCGATGAGGCTCAAAGAGCAACAGTGTTTTAAGCGCAGCAATTCTTTGAAGCACGAGATCGCACCACGAATTAGAATGGGGCTGGCGAGAACTTTCCCCATGTAGAAGGAGACATGATGAGCGTGCAACGCCCGTACGGACAGTGGGATTCTCCTGTAGAAGCTGATTCGTATACCCAGACATCGGTGCAGCTGTCCCAGGTACGCGTCGACGAGGCTGATACCTACTGGGTTGAAGGAAATCCCCGCGATCAGGGGCGCAACACACTTTTGCGTTCGAATTCAATGGGAGAGATTTCTGAAGTTCTTCCTTTGATCGACGGCATTCGCCTGCCTGACGTGCGCACACGTGTCCACGAGTACGGCGGCAAGGCCTACGCGGTCTCGGAAGGATTGATTGTCTTCTCTGATGGTTTTGATGGCCGAGTCTACGCATTCAATACCCGCGATCCTCGCCGCAAACTTGTTCCCCTTACTCCCATGGGCAAGGTGCGCTACGGTGACTTCGAAATCGCAGACGTACGCGGCCTCGTTTACGCCGTTGCAGAGGATCACTCGAACCCGGGCGAACCCGTCAATTCTCTTGTTGCGATTCCTTTGGACGGGCGTGCAGCCCGTGACGCCTTTGAAATCATGTCGATCTTCAGCGGTACCGACTTCGTTTCTTCGCCAGCAATTAACCCTGACGGCACGAAACTCGCGTGGCTGAGCTGGAATCATCCCGAAATGGCCTGGACGCACTCCACCTTGCATGTAGGCGCTCTGGACTTTGAAGGGCGGGTTACTGCTTCCCTCGTTCTGGTTGACCGCCCGAAGGTCTGCGTCTATGAACCGCGTTGGACCCTCAACGGTGACCTCATCCACGTTGACGATTCTTCTGGTTGGGCGAATCTCTACCGTACCGAGGGCTTCCATTGGAATGAAGATGAGGACGCACTTGCATGGATGGGACGTTTGCGAACTCGTCCACTCCACCCCAGTCCTCGTGCGTTCTCACACCCGCACTGGCAGCTCGGACTGCACTCCTATGACAATTTCGACTACGAGAATTTGATTTGTTCGTGGGCTGAGAACGGAACCTGGCATTTGGGAACTGTTCGCCTCGATAACGGAATGTGTGAAGAATGGCGTACCCCGTGGTGGCCGACTGGTAATGTCGCATGCTTCGAGGGCCGTGTTGTCACTCTTGCCGACTCCCCCACCCACGAACCTGCCATTGTCGAAGTTTCCGGCGGTTCTTCTCGCATCATGCGTTCCTCGTCGCAAGAACGACTCCCTGAAGAACTGATCTCGCAAGCCCGACAAGTCTCGTGGACAAGCAGTGACGGAGAAACCGTCTACGGCTTCTACTACGCGCCGAAGAACCCGCAGTTTACTGCTCCCGAGGGCGAACTCCCGCCCCTGTTGGTCAACGTGCACGGAGGCCCCACCTCTTCGGCGCGCCCTGGCCTATCCATCGGGGTGCAATACTGGACGTCACGAGGTTTTGCCTACCTCGATGTCAACTACCGCGGCTCCACCGGTTTCGGCCGCACTTATCGTGAGCGCTTGAACGGGCACTGGGGGGTCCTCGACGTCCAAGATTGCGCAGAGGGTGCTCAGTACCTGGTTTCTCAAGGATTGGCCGATCCTGCGCGCCTTGCAATCCGAGGCCGCTCTTCTGGTGGCTACACCGTCCTTTCTGCCTTGGCCGACACGGACGTCTTCACCGCTGGAACTTCGCTCTTTGGTATTGCTGACCTCAAACTACTGGAAGCGACAACCCACAAGTTTGAATCCCACTATGATCTCAAGCTGCTCGGTTCGGACAATCTCGACGATGCGTTGTGGATCGAGCGTTCCCCGATACACAAGATTGACCAGATCCATGCGCCGCTTCTTCTTCTGCAGGGAAGTGCCGACAAGGTTGTTCCTCCTTCTCAGGCCGAATCGATGTACGAGGCGCTTCGTGGCAACGGACGCGCGGTTGCTTTACGTATTTACGAGGGCGAGGGCCACGGCTTCCGCCGCGCCGAGAATATTAAAGACTCGTGGGAAAGCGAACTCAGCTTCTACTCGCAAGTCTGGAAGCTTAATGCTTCGTGTCCTGTGCAGGTAGAGATTCAAAACCTCTAAGTTTCTTGGACAGACATGGTGTGGGGTCAGACCAAAACGGTCTGCCCCCACACCATTAGTTGGCTTAGCGCCACGTGCTTACTCGATGGATTAATCCCTGGTGAGGACCGTCATCACCTCGAAATGGTGCGTGTAAGGGAACAAATCCCACGCCCTCATATCTAAAATGCGGTAGCCCTTCTCGCATAGATCGTGAAGATCACGAGACGCAGCTGCTGGATCACACGAAACCAGAACAATGCATTGAGCTCCTGTGGAGGCCATCGCATGACACACCTCTTGACCTGCGCCCGCGCGCGGTGGATCTGCAACGATGACTTCTGCGCCACCGATGTAATCGTTCAACTCACGCACTGCACCGCCATCCACGTCACCGACGAATGGCTCACAGGCGCTGCTCCCAAGATTGTTCGCGGCATCAGCAACCGCGGCCTCGTCCCCTTCAAGAGTGACCAAGGCACCACGCTCACCTACAACGCGAGAAAGGGGAAGCGAAAAAAGCCCCGCGCCCGAATACAGCTCCATGACCCGAGAGGGGCAATGAGCGCCCACGATCTCTTCGACGTTTCGTGCCAATACCTCAGCGCCGCAGCGGTGGGTCTGCCAAAAACCCCAAGGGCGAACCGCGTAGTCATCGCTTCCTTGTGGATGCGAAATGCGCCAGTGTAAAGGACCATCCCAAGAATTGCCTTCCCCATCCCAGCAGCCGTAATCCGTGCAGATCACGGGAGTGCCGCCAGGTGGTGCGATGAGGCGAATACGCGATCCCTGTGGGAGAGAAGAAAAGATCTTGTTGCCTTCCCAAACGGGAAGTTCGTTGATCTGAACTGCTGCTAAGGGCATCGAATGAAGTCGCACAATCTTGTGGGAGCGATACTGGCGCATCCCAAGGAAGCCTTCCGCATCAACGACGCACTCAATGCGTGTGCGTCGCCCGAGAAGACTGGTCGATTCCTCATCACCAGGCGCAGGCTGAACCTCTACTCCCCCAATCGCATCGATCTGCTGCAAAACGCGCTCGCGACCAATGCGCCCGAGCTGATCCACTAAAACCTGACTCTTCCATCGACGCTGTCCTTGGGGACTCACATGCGCGAGTTCCCCGCCGCCCACGCCTCCAGGTCCAGCGGCGGGCCACACGCTGGGAATTCTGTCGGGGCTGCCTTCAAGAATTTCTATCGCCTCGGCCCAGGCCATACGCTTCTGGCGATCAATGATGCGCGCACGAACACGCTCACCGGGCAAGGCATGCCGAACGAAAACCACGCGGCCAGAATCATCTCGAGCGATGCAGGCACCGCCGTGCGCGGGAGGGCCGATCGTGAGTTCACAAAACTCGTTGCCTACTTTCATGCCCTCTCCGTCGCCTCGCGCCGCTTGAAGGGATCGTTCACGCTCTGACGTCCTTCGACTTCAGCCTCTTCACCAAGCTTCCACGGAACGATAGTGACGACAACGCCGGGAATGCGCAGCAGCGAGCGCGACAGACGCAGCGCCATCTGATTGTGGAGCAAATTCTCCCACCAGTGGCGAACAAGGAACTCGGGAATATAGATCACAAGCATTTCGCCTGGAGAACGAAGGCGCCGTGCTCGCACATACGACTTCACAATCTGCGTGACATCTCTGAATGGGGAGGAAATCAATGTGAGTGGAACCGGAAGTCCCGATTCAGTCCACTCGCGGCGAATATGTTCTTCTTCGTCAAGATCCGCAACCACAGAGACGATTTCAAGGTTGGTTGGCGATTGAACACGCGCTGTTGCGATTGCACGCATCGAAGGCTTTGAAAGGTTCGACACCAACACGAGGGCCCTGACACGGGTGGGAAGGGCACGTCGAGCATGCCAGTCATCGATACGTAGCTGCCCGCGAATCGTGTCGTAGTGGCGGCGAATCAAACGCTGAATACCAAAGACCAGAGCGATCATGACAACAGTGATCCACGCACCGTGCGTAAACTTCGTGACGAGGACGATGGTAAGGACAAAACCGGTCATCATAAAACCGACAATATTGATCGACCTCGAGCGCAGAACTTTGCTGCGTTCTCCCCCATTCTGAGGCAGTCGAAGACGTTTATTCCAATGTCGGATCATTCCCAGCTGTGAGAGTGTAAAAGAAACAAAAACGCCAACGACATAGAGCTGAATGAGGCGAGTTACGCTCGCATCAAAAAGAATAACCAAGGCCGAGGCGCCGACCGCCAAGACCATAATTCCGTTGGAGTAAGAGAGTCGATCACCGCGCTTGTAGAGCTGGCGCGGTAAGAAGGAGTCGCGAGAGAGGACCGAGGCCAAGGTCGGGAACCCATTAAAGGCGGTGTTCGCGGCAAGCACGAGGATAAAACCCGTCACTGCCGTTACCAGAATAAAGAGGACGGAGCCGTCTCCGAAGATTGTCGAAGCCAGTTGGCCAATAACCGGAGCAAAATGAACCTCAGGGTGAGGCGTCCCGTTGAGGAACACCTTGGACGTATCGTCCACCATCTGTACCCCGGTGCGGCGTGCCAGCACAAGGATCGAAATCATCATCGTCGCCGCGATACTGCCCAGAAGCAGCAGAGTAATTCCAGCATTTTTCGATTTCGGACGGCGGAAGTTTGGAACGCCATTTGAGATAGCTTCGACGCCAGTTAGTGCAGCGCATCCGGACGAGAACGCTCGCATGAGCAAGAAAGCGCCACCGAGCCCAACAAGTCCATCGAGGTGTGCGTTGCTCGCATGAATCTCATAAGCAGAACTGGCAGCCATGGGTAGATGCCCAGTAAAAAGTCGGATAAACCCTACGATCACCATGAGAGCAATCGCAAACATGTAGGTGTACGTTGGGATTGCGAAAGCAGTTCCTGCCTCACGTGTGCCGCGCAGGTTGACGAGCGTGAGAAAGACGATGAGTCCTACAGCGATGGGGACTTCAGAACCCCGCAGGTGAGGAACGATTGTCGTGATGTAGTTTGCGCCAGAAGAGATCGACACCGCAACGGTGAGCACATAGTCGACTAGTAGAGCTGAAGCAACAAGTAGTCCCCAACTCGGGCCAAGGTTGGTTGTGACGACCTCGTAGTCCCCGCCACCTGAGGGATAGGCGTGAACCGTCTGTCTGTACGACAAGACAACGACAGCCAAAACACAGGCAACAACGACCCCGATCCACACCGACTTAACCAAGGCTATTGACCCAGCAAGAGCCAAGGTCAGCAGAATTTCGTCCGGAGCATAGGCGACCGATGATAGGGCATCCGACGCATAAATCGGCAACGCAAGTCGTTTTGGAAGGAGCTGGCGAGCCGCGGCTTTCGAACGGATCGGGCGTCCGATGATTACTCGTTTCGCGGATTCAACGAATGAAGACACCTTATAAGACTATCCGTTGGAGGACCGGGCGTCATTTTTGTTCGGAGGGTAACCGCCAAATACTGTCAAGAGATGCTATCTGCTCTCCGGGCGAGTAGCGTTGGAGTGTGCACTTCGTAATTATGGGTTGCGGCCGGGTAGGCGCAAGTCTTGCAGGCATTCTGGATGCCCAAGGCCACTCAGTTGCCGTCATCGATTCAGACTCCAAAGCATTCCAGAGGCTCCCACAAGATTTCTCGGGGCGCCGCGTTACTGGGCTTGGCATGGACCGCGATACTCTCAAACAGGCGGGCATCAAAGATGCCTACGCTTTCGCTGCAGTATCCAGCGGCGATAACACGAATATCATTGCCGCACGTGTTGCGCGAGAGACTTTCCATGTCGAACGCGTCGTTGCCCGGATCTACGATCCCGAACGTGCCTTTGTTTACGAGCGTCTCGGTATCCCTACAGTTGCAACGGTCAAACGTACGACTGAATCAGTTCTACGTCGCCTCATGCCTCCTGATGCCGCGGTCACGTGGACTCATCCTTCAGGTTTAGTCTCTCTGGTCACAGCGACACCAATCGCTGATTGGTATGGAATTTCCTTCCCAACTGTAGAAACGCTCACCGGCGAAAGAATCGCATTTGTCTCTCGGTTGGGAACAATTCTTCCGGCACGACCTGAGCTAGTTATTCAAGAATACGACCAGCTCTACTTTGCAATTTCGGGAGAAGATCCTCTTCCACTTCGCGATATTTTGACGCGTGCTCCGCGCAAGGAGGACTGAAAGATGAAAATTGTCATTGCTGGAGCAGGCTCAGTGGGCCGCGCTGTCGCCTTGGAACTCCTCGACCACGGCCATGAAGTCACGCTGATCGACAAGAAGCCCGATCAGCTGCGTGTCGCATCTGTCGCCGATGCTGAGTGGATTTTGGCCGATGCCTGCTCTCCGGAGGCACTTTCCGAGGCAGGCCTGCGAGAAGCTGACGTTGTCCTCGCCGCCACGGGAGACGATAAGGCAAACCTCGTCATCTCACTCCTGGCAAAGACTGAATTCGCAATTCCCCGAGTAGTCGCACGTCTGAACAATCCCAAGAATGAATGGTTGTTCAATGCCTCGTGGGGAGTCGACGTTCCCGTCTCAACGCCGCGTATTATGACGGCGCTTGTCGAAGAAGCAATCTCTGTTGGGACGCCGGTTAAACTCTTTGCCTTCCATTCAGCTCAGGAAGCAATGTATGCCTTTGTTCTTCCCGAGAATTCTCCGATTATCGCCAAGAGCATCGCAGATGTTGCTTTCCCACCGCGTGTCGTACTGAGCGCAATTTTGCGTGACGGAGAACCGTTTGTTCCGCGGGCAGACGACCAATATGAATCCGGAGATGAGCTAGTCTTCCTTATTTCCGCGCGCGACGGTCAAGCCTTGGATGCGCTCACTCGGATGGTGACGATGCCGCTCGATTGAAATCATCTTTGAGCAGCCACCACGTCAGCCACGCTACCGGGATAAACAGGGGAATACCAAGAGCAATTTTCATGGCGGAAAGCCACGCGACATCGTCACTCAGCCACAGCGGTACCTGCACCGCAAGCCGAATAATGAAAAGTGCTGCCCATACTAGCGTGAGCCAGACGCACTTGCGTGCGAGCTCGCGCATTTCACTGTGCCGCATCCAATTCAAGGGACGTCCAGTAAGCGCGCCAAATATGACTGCAACCAGTGGCCATCCAAAGGCAAGGCTCACAAGCAGAACAAGCGCACTGGCAGCATTAGTTAACAGCCCCCAGGTAAAAAAATGAATGCCTCGGCCGGAAACAAGAGCCCAGACAACCGCGATTGTAACCCCGAACAGTCCCGAAATCGCCTGCACCACAGCCTGTCGTTGTGCAATTCGAATCACCGTAAAAATGACTGAGCACAGCGCCGACGCAAGTGCGGAATATACCAAAGCACCGCTGCCAAGATAGGCACCTAAGAACACCAAACCGGGAAGAACAGCCTCGGCGACTCCCCTAGCTCCGCCAAGAACACTGTGAAGAGAGAAGTCTTCGTCAGCAAGCCACGAGTAGCGATTATTCGACATTCTCTTCAGCAATCAAGCGGTAGAGAGGGTTAATCATGACCTTCACACCATTCGTTAATCCGACTGTCCCCTCAACTTCAAGGTGGATTCCCGCGTGCAAACCGGGAATATCGCTGCGTCCAGGCCATCGAAGGACAATCGTTCCCGTTCCGTCAAAGAGAGTCGCATCAATAAGCGGACGAATCTCTTCCGGATAATAGGTTACCGATTGGATTGCTCCGAATAGCACGGCCTCTTCACGAGGAAGAACATCGGCAACTGCCCGTCGTCCACGCTCTTCTCTGCTCCTTTTCTCATCGTCGGCGTCGAGGTCTTCACGTGTTACGGAGAAAAGACGCGAGATGCGAGCAAAGATTTGCTTAAACATTCGGAATTTCGACACTTTCTTGTGAAGGAAGATGCAACGGGAGAAGGTCGAGGCGCGGACGCGGTTCGTTGCCGCGAACAACAACAATTCGATCGATCAATTCTTCGAAATCGCTGGCTTCTTGCCCGCCAAGAGCAGCTGGTCCAACCATATCGATGCGAGCAAACCAGCGGTCACCTTCACGCCCGATAATGCGTGTACGGGTCGTGCCCTGTGAACCATCGGGTAGTGTCACCGACTCATCGACTTCAAGCTCATGACCGTAGCGCGTGTGCTTGTCATGTACAGTACTTCCGCCTTCTTCGTAAGCTGCACGAATTTGAGGGCGAAGTTCATCCCACATCCCACCCGAGCGCGGTGCAGCCGCAACGGAGAACTGAAGGCCAGAGGAAGCCAAGACAAGCATGATACGGATGATACTCTTGCCGTCTTCGCCCGCTTGAGCGCGAATCTGCATGCCTGGGACTGCAGGGATACGCAACGACCCTAGATCAACGTAGTCCACCGAGGTGTCGACTTCGTATTCCTCACGAGGCCCGGGAACCTCCCACAACTCTGACTCATCGTAGAGCTGCGGAAGCTTTACCTCTTCAACCTCTTCTTCTACCTGAGATTCCTTACGCGTACGTCCGAACATAACTGAATTATCTCACGCTCAGCCGGCACACTCAGTGCAGACAGGCTGACCGTTGTCATCTGTGTAGGCCAGCTGTGAAGCGTGATGGACAAGGAAACACATTGAGCAGGTGAATTCATCATCCTGCTTGGGCACGACGTGAACTGTCAGTTCTTCCTTCGAAAGGTCAGCACCGGGAAGCTCAAAATTCTCTGCAGCTTCATTCTCATCATCGTCAACATTGGCAGAGCCAGAATCGTTGCGGCGAGACTTCAGTTCTTCAATCGAATCTTCCGCAACATCATCGTCATTCTTACGAGGTGCGTCGTAATCGGTAGCCATAATGCCCTCCCCTTTTCTGTCGTGATGCGTCACGTTCACACACAACACATTCGCTGGGCTGCAGGGTAACACGTTGAAAGTTTTCGCGCTACTGAAAAGGACACGCGCCCTGGCAATCTCCGATTTTCGCTGCATCTTTGAGAAAATTTGAGAGCAGATGCAAGGAGGAAACGATGATCGATCTTGATCTTCTCGGAGTTGGCGCTGACGAGGAAACGCTGGTCTTCACGGATAGTGAGGGCCGTCGTTACACCACCCCAATTACCGATGAGCTACGCGGAGCCGTTCGTCGCGACCGTCCACGCATCGAGGCAATTACTGAAGATAAGCCTTTGCGCCCGCGTGAAATTCAAGCGCTTCTTCGTTCAGGTGCACGTGCTGTTGATATTGCACGCGAGCACAATGTTGAGGTTTCCCAAATCACGCGTTACGAAGCCCCCGTTCAAGCTGAGAAGGATTACGCACTTTCGCGCGCACTTTCCAGCCACATCGGATCTCTTCCGGACTCTCCCGTAATGGGAGATTTGGTTGTCGATCGTCTTGCAGCCCGAGGGGTGAGCCCAGATTCCCTCAATTGGTCGGCTTCACGCCAAGCTGATTCCCCCTGGGTCATTCAGTTGACCTTTGTCCAGGGAGCCGTCGAGCATGGCGCTCAGTGGCGCCTTCCTTCCTCCGGTCACCTCGAGGCCATTGACGAGGAAGCCCGCTGGCTTACTGAAACCGCATCTCCGACGGGCGTTCAAACTTTCGCTTCTCTTCCAGCCCCTGCGCCGCTTCCGACCGCAAACGAAGAAGATATCCAGCAGCGCGAGGCGCTCATCGATCAGCTGAATTCTCAAAGGGGCAAGCCTCAGGAAATTGAGTACGACCTCGACGAGGAGGATGAAGATCTTCCCCATCTTCCTGCTGGAGTTGAATCCCTTGCTGCACGAATTCATTCTTTGACGGAAGCTCGTCGAAGCTCGACCCCAGCAGATGATGAGGCACAGTCTCACGCAGAGGCCGACGAACCCCCGCTTCCGCTGGAGCAACTCGAAGACGTACCCTCAGCGCCTGCGCCAAAGAAATCAAAGCGGCGTTCAGTGCCTAGCTGGGACGAAATCGTTTTCGGTTCGCGCGCCTAAGCCAAAGAAATAAGAGGGATGAGCATTTCCTCTTGTGTCAAAGAGCCATGGACTCCGGTAAGGGACATCGCAGCTGCGCTTTGCGTGCGACTGTCGACGATCCCGCCACGGCCTCGTGAGAAAGCGACAAAGTCACCGGTTTCAGCTAGGCCAGGGCCTTCTCCCATCAATTCGGCCAGCTCGCTTCGCCCCACAACCCACGCTCGCTCATCAAGGAAGTTTTCCCAACGCTCTTGAACACGTTCGGGATTTACACCGCGCTCGCAGTGGACATGAACCGCGCGCGTCTCCCCGGCCACGACGCGAACTCCCTCGCACAAAGCAGGAGTCCGCGCGACATCAAGAATCTGTGAGAAATCGATGTTGACCATGCCGTGGTCCGCAGTCAGTAGAACGCGCACGCCGTCGGGGATTCGCGAAAGGAAGCGTCCCAATCCTGCGTCAAAGTCTTCGAGCGCCTCACTCCACTGCGTTGAATCGATACCGTAAGAGTGGCCGCAGGCATCGATATCGGACCAGTACAGGTAGACGAGCTTGCTCCCCTGTTTCAGCTCAGTTACCGCCGCATCACAACGCTCATCCCAGCGAGTTGCGGGAACAAAATGGGCGCCACGCAGCGCTGCGGTGGTCAACCCCGATCCGGCAAACTTTGCGGGAAGAATAGTCGCACTCGGTATTCCCAAGTCGCGCAGTTTTTCAAAATATGTTGGGCATTCCTGCCAGTGTGCGGGATCAATCCCCTCAGTAAAAGCAAGAAGATTGAAGATCTGCTCGCCATGAAACACGCTATAGCCCACCATGCGTGTTTGCCCCGGGAGCTGGCCCGTTCCGCAGGCGGTAATACCCGCTGCCGTTGTTGAGGGAACGACCGAGTACGCCGCTTCAATACTGTCGCGAAAACCGCGAAGAGTTCGAGCGTGCCCCAAGTGATTGTGAAGGGGAAGCAACCCCAAACCGTCGACAAGAATAACGACCACTGCATCAGCCGATTCCATTGCAAGTCGCCGAGCAAGATCGGGGCGAGCAAAAGGCAAGGATGGAGCAACAGCACCCAGCGCAGTCGGAATAACATCGGTCAAAGAGATGTCGCTTTTCCCTGCCAAACACGCACCACGGGCGCGCAGATTAGAGACGCTCATTACTGACCACCTGCGTGAGTGCATCGATCAAGTTCTGTGCATCAGCACATGCTCGCGCCCCGTCCCCCAACTGCGAGATACGGATCGTCACATCATCTGGATAAGTGCGAGCCTGGAAACCATGATCAGCCTCGCAAGACGGATCATCGCAGCGAAGCGACTCAATGTCACTACGTCTTTGGGAAGCCATGTCGACACTGATCGTCATTTCACTGATCTCTTCGCTATCTGTCGGATCTGCATAGACTTCTTGGACTGAAACTCCACGAATCGCCCGAATTGAGTGCACTGCGGAGGTCACAACAGCGCTGTGATTGTCTGCCTCATCAATGTGGACCTGAATAAAAGAGCTGCTGGTGAGAATCAGAATCGTCAGGTGGCGAAACATGGATCCGCGATCAAATGCAGCCTCGACTTGAACAAGAGATGCCTTGATTTCTTGATCACCAACGAGCCGATGAACAGCGCGCGTGGCCAACTGCGGGAAGAAACCCGCACCTTCAATATCGCGATCCAGTTTCACCACACAATCTTAACAAGAGCGGCGTGTACTTGGCGGATTCTGAACCTTTTCATAGAGAATCGACCCATGCGAACGAAGGAAGAAAAACTGATCCTGCCCGAGGATGATCGAAACATTACCGAGATCGATGTTTCCTCAGAAATGCGGGGTTCCTTCCTCGAATATGCCGTCTCCGTCATCCATGCGCGCGCACTTCCTGATGCGCGAGATGGCCTCAAGCCGGTCCAACGTCGCATTCTCTTCCAAATGGACCAGATGGGTCTGCGTCCCGATCGCGGTCATGTAAAGTCCCAACGCGTGGTCGGCGAAGTCATGGGTAAGCTTCACCCCCACGGCGATTCCGCGATTTATGACGCACTTGTCCGACTCGCGCAACCCTTCAATCTTCGTGTTCCGCTGGTTGATGGGCACGGTAACTTTGGTTCGCTCGATGACGGTCCGGCAGCAGCGCGTTATACCGAAGCTCGTATGGCCCCAGCCGCCCTGGACTTGGTTGCCTCCCTTGATGAAGATACGGTCAATTTCGTTCCCAACTACGACAACCAATTCATGCAGCCCGAAGTGCTACCTGCTGCTTTCCCTCAATTGCTTGTCAACGGTGCCTCGGGAATCGCCGTCGGTATGGCGACGAATATTGCCCCTCACAATCTGGCAGAAACGATCGCTGCTGCCCAGTATCTGTTGAAGCATCCTGAGGCATCAGTTGGCGACCTCATGCGATACGTCCCCGGGCCAGACCTTCCCGAAGGCGGCGTAATCGTTGGGCTCGAGGGCGTGAAAGAGGCCTACGAAACCGGGCGAGGTTCCTTTAAGACTCGTGCCAAGGTCCAAGTTGAACGCGTTACTGCCCGAAAGATGGGCCTCATTGTCACTGAGCTTCCCTACATGGTTGGTCCCGAAAAGGTCATCGAAAAGATCAAGGAGAACGTCTCTGCAGGGCGCCTTAAAGGCATCTCGGCAGTTCAAAACCTCACCGATCGCATTCATGGCCTCCGTCTAGTTATTGAAATCAAGAATGGTTTTAATCCAGAGGCTGTTCTCCAGCAGCTCTACGCACGAACACCTCTTGAAGACTCTTTCTCGATCAACGCCGTAGCTTTGGTTGATGGCAAACCCCAGACCTTGGGCCTCAAAGAAATGCTCCGCGTTTTCCTTGATCACCGCATCGAGGTCACTACTCGGCGCTGCCAGTTCCGCCTTGCTAAACATCGCGATCGCCTCCATTTGGTCGAAGGCCTACTGATTGCCGTCCTTGATATCGACGATGTCATCGCAATCATCCGTTCCTCAGATGACGTGGAAACGGCACGCGAAAGGCTCCAAACTGCTTTCGACCTTTCCGAAGTGCAGGCCAATCACATCCTCGAATTGCGCCTGCGTCGCCTCACAAAGTTCTCACGCCTCGAACTTGAATCCGAACGCGATGAATTGAACGCGAAGATCGCAGAGCTTGAAGAAATTCTGTCCTCCCAAGACCGCCTCTACGAACTCATGAGCAATGAAATGAGCGACGTCGCACAGCGTCTGGGGACTCCACGTCGGACTCTCCTCTTGTCCGCGACTGGCACACAAGTGGATCAGGCTCTTCCTGGCGCTGCCCTTGCAACCCTGCCAGCGGCCTCAGGCAAAGCCTCAGCGATGGCTCTTGAGGTGCCCGACGACCCTTGTGTTGTCGTACTTTCCGCTCAAGGAGGACTTGCCCGCGTTGAAGGCTCAGATCCCATCGAGGCCGGGCCACGCGCATCCCACGATGGAATCCGCGCACAATTGGTATCGACGGCCCGCTCACAAATTGCCGTCGTGACCGCAGACGGACTTGCGCACCGCATCGAAATCGTTGATCTTCCTGCTCTTCCCCGTTTTGAAACCGGGCTTTCATTCGCCGCTGCAACCCCAAGTGCGCTTCTGCTCCATACGGACTCACTCGCTATCGGACTTTTGGATCCCGAGGCCTCGACTGTCATGGCAATGGGAACGCGGATGGGCGTCGTCAAGCGGCTCAAGCCCGATGTCCTCCAACGCGATGAGTGGGAAGTAATCTCCATGGAAGATGGCGATGAGTTGGTTGGTTTTGCGCCAAGTACCGACGCATCAGACCTCGTCTTTATTACTTCCGACGCACAGCTTCTACGCACTCCCGCCGAGAAGGTGCGCCCACAGGGACGTACCGCCTCGGGAATGGCGGGAATTAAACTTTCCGAATCCGCGTATGTGCTGGGATTCTGGGTAATAGACGCACCAGAGGAAGCTCTCGTTGTCACCGTTGCAGGGGCAGCAGGAGCCCTCCCTGGAACCGGACAGACGACCGCAAAAGTTACACCTCTGTCCCTGTATCCCTTCAAGGGACGAGGCACTCAAGGCGTACGCGCCCAGCGTTTCCTTCGTGGGGAAGATCGCTTGGATGTCGCCTGGGTTGGCGAAAATCCGCGTGCGGCTTCCGCGGATGGAAGCCCCGTGGATCTACCGGCAGTTGACGAGCGACGCGACGGTTCGGGCACACCACTCACTCACGCCATCGCAACTATCGGCTAGTGCTCAGGTCAAGGTGACGAGGTCGAAGTAGGAGTCATCCCACAGGTCCTCGTCCGCGTCTGGCAAAACAAGAACGCGCTGCGGAGAAAGCGCGGTCACTGCACCCGGATCGTGGGTGACCAGTACGACCGCTCCTTCGTAGGAGTGCAGCGCATGCAAAATCTCCTCGCGCGAGGCGGGATCAAGGTTGTTGGTCGGTTCGTCCAGCAGCAGGACATTGGCGCCTGAGACAACCAGAGTTGCAAGCGCAAGACGGGTCTTTTCTCCGCCGGAGAGCACATGCGTGGGTTTATCGACGTCGTCTCCACTGAAGAGGAACTGACCGAGAACATTGCGAACATGGGTGTCGTCAAATTCGGGCGCACTATGGGACATGTTTTCTCGAACTGTCGCCGCCATATCCAAAGTGTCATGTTCCTGTGCGTAGTATCCGATTTTCAGTCCATGACCGGCTTCAACGACACCGCTGTCGGGCTCTTCCACTCCCGCCAAGAGACGCAGAAGCGTTGTCTTTCCAGCACCGTTGAGACCAAGGACAACGACCTTCGATCCCCTATCAATTGCCAAGTCAACACCCGTGAAAACTTCAAGGGATCCGTAGCTCTTTGACAGGCCCTGAGCGCTCAATGGCACTTTGCCGCAAGGAAGTGGATCTGGGAATCGCAATCGCGCGACCTTTTCTTGAACGCGTTCAGCACCCACAGAAGCAACGAGTTCCTCTGCACGACGCAGCATCTGTTGGGCAGCAACCGCTTTCGTTGCTTTTGCGCGCATCTTTTCGCCTTGAGCGCGCAGTTGTTCCGCTTTCTTTAACGCAAGCGCGCGTTCTTTTCGGCGGCGACGTTCGTCTTCTTCGCGCTGTTTGAGGTAGGCGGACCAGCCAAGATGATAAATATCGACTTCTGCACGATTGGCGTCCAAGTACAGCACTTGATTGACAGTATCGCCCAAAAGCTTCACATCGTGGGAGATGACAAGCACTCCACCGGGGAAGGTTTTAATCCAATCACGAAGCCACACGATTGAGTCGTGGTCGAGGTGGTTTGTCGGCTCATCGAGCAAGAGGGTATCTGCTCCTGAAAATAGGACTCGGGCCAGTTCCACGCGACGCCTCTGGCCGCCCGAGAGAGTCGATAAAGTCTGAGACAAAACCCGGTCATCCAAACCGAGAGAATGGGCAATTTGTGCTGCCTCGGCATTGGCAGCCCAGCCGCCAGCTTGAGTAAATTCATGATCAAGACGAACGTAGCGTTCCATCGCTTTTTGCTGACGATTTCCCTCTGTCGTCGACATTTCTTGTTCTGCACGCTTAATTTTTTTGATGATTGCATCGATTCCGCGAATTGAAATGATGCGATCGCGTGCGAGCTGATCAGGATCTCCTTCACGAGGGTCTTGAGGAAGATACCCAATAGTTCCGTTGCGCGTAATGGTCCCCTCATACTGAGCGCTTCCGTGGTCTTCTTGCCCTGCAAGAAGCCTCATGGTTGTGGTCTTTCCCGCCCCGTTACGGCCAACCAAACCAATGCACATTCCTCTATCAATTCTGAATGAAGCATTGTGGATGAGCTCGCGTGGGCCAATACGCAACGAGAAATTGGAAACATTGATCACATTCTCATTCTAATGGGCGCCTCCGCCGGCGCCCAACGCGCACTCGAGTAACGTCTACGGGCAGAATAGAGAGGTTGACAAAATTCAGGAAGGAACTCCGATGACCGAGCCGACTGAGCGCACCAAAGCTCCCCGAGTGTATGACATCGTTGCTGTCAGTTTTGTTGCTTTCTTATTGATCTCCAATATCGCCGCAACAAAGGTAACAGTGCTCGATGCCGGCCCGATTCACTTGGTATTTGACGGCGGCGCGGTCCTCTTTCCCCTGACCTATATTCTGGGCGATGTACTCTCCGAAGTGTACGGTTTTGCGCGCGCACGCAGAGTCATCATCATGGGTTTCGCGGCTTCTCTCCTTGCTTCGCTGACCTTCTGGGTTGTGCAATCAATCCCCGCAGGCCCTGGATACGAGAATCAGGATGCCTTCGTCGCAGTGCTCGGTTTCGTTCCTCGAATCGTTGCCGCATCGATCGGCGGATATTTGGTCGGTCAGCTCATGAACTCGCTCGTTCTGGTGAAGATTCGACAGCGTTGGGGTGCAAACCACCTCTGGGCGCGTTTGATCGGTTCGACTCTTGTCGGCGAGGCTTTTGATACCGTCATTTTCTGCACGATCGCCTTTGCTGGAATCATTCCCGGAAGCGAATTCCTCAACTACATCATCACGGGCTACGTCTACAAGGTTGGAATCGAAGTTGTTTTCCTCCCCATCACGTACCGCGTCATTGCACTGGTTCGTAAGGCAGAGCACCTGCGCCGCGAAGAGGTTCTGGCATGACACTTTCGCCTCAGTGGATTGGCGCCCCTATTGACGTCGATTCGTCTTTCCCTCATTCCGACCGGGATCGCGGTTTTGATTGCCACACACGCCTTGAATACGGCCAAGGTCTTGGCCGTACAGGAACCCTTCACACTGCACACGGCACGATTTCCACCCCTGCATTTATTCCAGTGGGAACTAAGGCGAATGTTAAGGCACTTGTCCCTGAAATGGTGCGAGGCCTCGGCGCTCAGGCGGTTCTTGCCAACGCCTACCACCTGTACCTCCAGCCGGGTTCGGATATTGTTGACGAGGCCGGGGGCTTGGGCTCTTTTATGAACTGGGCAGGTCCTACCTATACGGATTCGGGGGGCTTCCAGGTCCTTTCCTTGGGAGCCGGATTCAAGAAGGTCCTCTCGGCAGAGTTTTCAGGCGATGCAGATTTCAAGGATCCTCAGCTCAATAAACAGGCAGTCAAGGCATCCCGAGCAGTTGTTGACGACGACGGCGTGATTTTTAGCAGTCACATTGACGGTTCCAAACACCGCTTCTCGCCCGAAGTTTCCATGCGCATTCAGCATGAATTGGGTTCGGACATCATGTTTGCCTTCGATGAGCTCACGTCTTTGCTCCATCCACGAAGCTACCAGGAAGAATCTCTGGAACGCACCCATGAGTGGGCACGTCAATGTCTGGCCATCCACCGCCAGCTGACCGAAGAGCGTGAGGGCAAGCCCTATCAGCAGCTGTGGGGAGTTGTTCAAGGCGCTCAATACGAGGATCTTCGGCGTATCGCTGCCCGCACTTTGGCTGAAATGAATGTCGATGGACAGATCTTCGACGGCTTTGGGATCGGCGGAGCGCTCCAGAAGGAGAACCTCGGAACGATTGTGTCCTGGGTGAGTTCGGAACTTCCCGAGGACCGTCCGCGCCATCTTTTGGGGATTTCCGAACCTGACGATCTTTTCCGAGGCGTCGAGGCCGGTGCCGATACATTCGACTGCGTAAATCCCTCACGCGTTGCGCGCAATGCGGCGATTTATTCTCCCGACGGCCGCTTCAACATCACGAATGCTCGCTTTAAGCGCGATTTCGCTCCCCTTGTTGAAGGCTGTGGGTGCTACACGTGCACGCACTATACTCGCGCCTACGTTCATCACCTCTTCAAGGCCAAGGAAATCCTTGCTTCAACGCTAACTACTATCCACAATGAGTGGTTCACCGTTCGTCTTGTTGATGCCATCCGAGATTCGATTAATAACGGCGAATATTCGGACTTTAAAGAGGAAATGCTTGGGCGTTTTTCAGGCACACGAGGCCGAAACCTACGGTAACGTAGGGTCAGACATTCCACTAAGGAGGAGACATGGTCTCAGAGCTGACGGCAAAGTCGAGGCTTCAGTATGATCCCGGTACTCCCTACGAGGTTCCGGTCGCTGACACCTCCCTTATTTCCCTTCTCGAGACTTCGGCGCGCCTCTACCCCGAGCGAATTGCGATTGATTACTTGGGGGCAACGCTGACGTACACTCAGCTGTACGCTCAGGTTCTCCGCGCCGCACAGGTGCTCGTTGAAAATGGCGTTCGCAAGGGAGATGTTTGCGCGATCTGCCTGCCTAACTGCCCTCAAGCATTGGTTGCTTTCTATGCCTGCATGCGCATTGGAGCCGTTGCAGCCCAGCACAATCCTCTTGCGCCAATTGAAGAGATCCATCAGCAATTGGATCGCCACCACGGCAAAGTCGCTATTGTTTGGGAAAAGTCTGTCGACGCTTTCATCCGCGAAGGAGACCAGGCTCTCGACCTCATTTTCACCGTCGATATTTCGGCGCAAATGCCTCGTACTTCGCGCGCGTTACTCAAACTCCCCATCGAAAAAGCGCGCTCTACGCGCGAGCAAATGCGCGGCGAACGCCCCGAGGGAACACACTCGTGGGATCACGCGGTTGCACGCGCACGCCTCGTCCACCCAGACACACCCGGCGCCTCGGCCCAAGATCTTGCCGTCATCTTGCATACCGGGGGCACCAACGGCGTTCCCAAATCAGTTCCGCTCACGCACCGCAATATCGGTTCGAACGTCAATCAGTGCATCATGTGGGTATGGAAACTCCATGAAGGCGCCGAGAATTTTTATTCATTGCTCCCCTACTTCCACGCTTATGGGCTGACCCTCTTGATGTGCGCTGCTGTTCGCCTCGCGGCGACCCAGTTGGTTCTCCCCAAGTTCGATGTCCATCTGGCGCTAGAGGCTCACAAGCGTCATCCGGTGACCTTCTTCGTGGGTGTTCCTCCCATGTTCGAGCGTCTCATGCAAGCCGCCCAGGAAGAGCACATCGACCTAACCTCAATGAAGTGGTCGTTGTGTGGCGCAATGCCGCTGTCTCAAACACTTGCGCAGCAATGGGAAGAAATCACTCAGGGAATGGTCATTGAAGGCTACGGCATGTCCGAAACTTCCCCGGTGATCGCAGGAGTCCCTCTCGCAGCCAATCGTCGCCATGGCGCTTTAGGACTCGTGTTCCCTTCCACTGACATTCGCCTCGTCGATCTTGACGACCCTTCTGTTGATGTTGAAGAGGGGACCCCCGGTGAAATCATTGTTAAAGGTCCTCAGGTGTTTAGCGGTTATCTTGGCGCTCCCGAAGAAACGGCCCGTGTCTTCACCGAGGACGGGTGGCTGCGCACCGGTGATATTGCAGTTATTCGCGATGGCTTCTTGATGATGTCCGATCGTAAGAAAGAACTAATTCTTTCAGGCGGTTTCAATGTCTATCCCTCACAGGTCGAAGACGCGATCCGTTCGATGCCCGGAGTGAAGGATGTTGCTGTCGTTGGTCTTCCCTCCGGGGATGCTCGCGAGGAAGTTACTGCAGCGTTGATCTTGGAAGATGATGCCCCGATGATCACCTTGGCTCAGGTGCGTCAATGGGCAGAAAAATATGTGTCTCACTACGCACTCCCACGCCAACTCGCCATTATTTCTGAGCTGCCTCGTAATCCTTTGGGAAAGGTCATGCGACGCAAGGTCAAAGAGCAGCTTCTTGATCCCGCAAACCGTATGTTTTCCAGTGCTTCGAAAGCAATTGGCGAGGCCGCGGCCGCGGTAAGCGAACGTCTTTCTCCTCCCGATACTTCCGCAGACGATAAAGACTCCAACAATGAGTAATCAGTCCCCCGACAAATCGATGAGATTGGTTCGCCATTCTCGCGCAATCGTTGATTCACTGAGTCGAGGGGCTCAGCGTCTTGGCTCTTCAACTGCGCTAAGACTGCGTTCGGGCCGTAAGAGCGGGGTTGAGCCACGTCCTTTGGCTCCGCGTCGAACAGTTCAGTGGGTTCCTCCCCAGCGCATCGAGCGCCGGGGGGCACGTCCTTCAGCGTCGGATGCTCGCAAACCTCTTATTCCTCGTTGGCTTGCGCAAGCGGGGTATGGATCGTGGGCGATTATCGGCGTACTTATCGTAATCTCCGCCGTTGTCTTCGCGATCGCCCAAGCAACGCCGGTATTTATTGCGATTTTTGTTGCCCTGTTGCTCACCGCGATTTTGAATCCTTTGACGAACTACCTCAATCGCTGGTTGAACCGCTGGCTTGCAGTTTTCGCGGCGCTCTTCGCGTTTATTGGTACTTTTGTTGCGCTGATGACGCTTGTCGTGTCCTCAATCGCGGGACAGTGGCCGAATCTTCTTTCAGAAGTGAGCAATGGTCTGGGAAAGCTCTCTGATCTTGTTGCGCGTCTGCATCTTCCTTTTCAGATCCCGCTCAATGACCTCAGCCATTTAAACGAAACTCTTATTGCGCAAGGCAAGAGCTTTATCGCGTCCAATTGGTCGGGACTGCTCAGCGAGACTCTAGCGAATGTTTCCAATGCTGCGGTCGTCGCCTCGGTATTAGTCCTCGCCTTCTTCATCACGATCTTCTTCTTGCACTCTGGCGGACAGATGTGGGACTGGTTTGTCTCCTTGCTCCCCTATCACCGACGCAAGATCACCAATCGAGCCGCGCAAGCAGGTTGGAGCACTTTCTCCGGCTACGCACGAGGAACAATGCTGGTGGCTGGAACAGACGGCCTCTTTGCTGGAATTTTCCTCCAATGCCTCGGGGTTCCCGTCGCCCCCGCTCTTGGTATTCTGGTTTTCATCGGCGCTTTCATCCCTCTGATTGGCGCTCCCACGGCGATGATTCTCGCAATGATCGTTGCTCTTGCAGCAAAGGGCATTATTACAGCAGCTATCGTCGGCCTGGGAATCGCATTGATTGGCCAGATCGAAGGACATATTCTCCAGCCGCTCATCATGGGGCACCAAGTTTCTCTCCACCCGGTCGTCGTCGGTATCGGCGTCATGGTGGGAACCTTCACCGCTGGGCTCCTCGGCGCGATCATCGCGATTCCGATTATTGCGGTTGCTTGGGCGATCTTCTCTGAGCTTTATACCCCGCGTGAACGTAGCTAGCTTGTGGCACGAAAGTTTCAGCGGAAATCTCGAGAACTCAAACGCAGCTGAGTAGAAAACGGATAGATCCGAAAAGCTCGGACGCTTCGCGTACCATAAGCATTTTCGCAGTAGCCATCTACGACTACCGCAGAGGCCATCACTTCACGTCGATGCTGCTTCCACGTCGTCTCTGTAACTGTCACGTTGACGCTGCCGCTCTCGTCTTCCAAGCTGAGGAAGAGTACCCCGCCTCCGCTGCACGGACGCTGTCGATGCGTGATGATTCCTGCAACTCTGATCCTTGACTGATTTTCTTGACGGAGGATCTCGCAGGCCGGAATTATTCCCTGTGCGTTCATCTGTTTTCGGATCAACGCAAAAGGATGGCTCGTAACAGATAGGCCCATGGCTTCATAATCCAGATTCATCTGCGCAACAGAATCGAGTGGCGGAAGGGACGGAAGATGGTATTCCATCCCAAGCCCCTCCAGCATCGGTTGATACTCCCGGTCTTCGCTACCATCTTGTCCTAAGACGCCACTGGCCCAAATTCCTTCGCGGCGCTGATACCCCATCGAATCGACAGCACCAGCTTGAGATAGTCTTTCAAGATCTGCGCTGCGAAGCCGGGCGCGCGAGGCAAGATCCTCAAGATCTTGATAGGGGCCTTCCCCACGCCCTCGGAGGATCCTTTTAATGCTCCCCTTATCGAGGCCTCGGATCATGTCGAGGCCAAGAACGATCCCCCACTCGGGATGGATATCAACCAGCCCTTCTTTGCCCACCATTCCTATTCCGCATGCTTCCTGTGCTCGCTCAGCGCCAATGACCTGCACGATCTTGCTCAGTGGAAGTACCTGCGTGGACTCTAGCGACAAGTTCACGTCAGGTGCGCACACACGCAAGCCGTGGCCTCGTGCATCGTGAACAAGAGAGGAAGGGGAATAAAAACCCATGGGCTGATGAGAAAGGATCCCCGCATAAAAGTGCTCGGGATAGTTGACCTTAAGCCAAGCGGACGCATAAACGATATAGGCGAAAGAAAAAGCGTGCGATTCAGGAAAGCCAAAGTCGGCAAATCCCTGGACCTGTCGAAAGATCTCTTCGCAAATACCCATCGGGATACCCCGATCTTTCATCCCCTCGATGAAAGGCCCGCGTAATTTTTTCATTTTTTCCGCGCTACGAGAAGAACCCATGGCTCGGCGTAATTCATCAGCCTGAGCGGCAGAAAAGCCCGCAACATCCATAGCAATGTGCATCATCTGTTCTTGAAAGAGAGGAACTCCCAAGGTCTTTTCTAAAGCCGGACGTAAAAGAGGATGAAGATAACTCACCCTTTCTTCCCCCCGACGACGACGCAAATATGGATGCACCGATTCTCCCTGAATAGGACCGGGACGGATGAGAGCGACTTCAATGACAATGTCGTAAAAACAACGCGGCTGGAGCCTGGGCAAAGTATTCATCTGCGCGCGAGATTCAACTTGGAAAACTCCCATCGTGTCTGCCGCGCACAACAAGTCATACACTCTCGGGGCTTCGTCTTCGAGTTCATAGAGAGAAAGAATTTTTCCTTGCGAATTTCGAATCCCCGCCTTCTCAAGAGACTCAAAAATCGATCCCAAGGCTCCAAGCATTCCCAGCCCAAGGAGGTCAAACTTCACCAATCCGGCGTCTGCACAATCCTCTTTATCCCATTGGATCACGCTTCTCCCCCGCGTTTTTGCCCATCGAATGGGGCAGATCTGACTCACGGGATGTTTACTGAGGATCATCCCTCCCGAGTGAATCCCCATGTGGCGCGGAAGCCCACTCAAAAGCTGGGCGCAGGTGGTAAGCATCAACTGTGAAGGGTCCTTGTCTGTTCTTCGGCTTTCTTCCCTTCGCTGAGCTCGGCTTGGAACGTGAGTCGCGTCAATTCCCAGAGCCCTGGCAGCGTCTTTATAGGCCAATTGCGAACGGTACGTAATCACTGTTGCCACTTGAGCGGCACGTCTTCTTCCATAACGTTGGTAGACATATTGGATGACTTCTTCGCGGCGGGCGCTGTCGATGTCGATATCGATGTCTGGGGCTCCTGAGCGTCCCAGGGAAAGAAAACGTTCAAACAGCATTCGATGGCGAATAGCATCAACTGCTGTAATCCCCAGGCAATAGCAGACGGCAGAGTTAGCTGCAGACCCACGTCCTTGGCACATAATCCCCCGCCTTCGACAAAAATCTACGATGTCGTAGACGATGAGAAAGTAGCCAGCAAAGTCAAGCTGTCCGATAATTGACAGCTCATGGTCAATGACCTCCCAGGCGTGCGGGTTGGCGGATCGGGGGCCATAGAGTTTCTGCGCTTTTGCATAGGAAAGCGCAGTGAGCCAAGAAATCGTGGTATGACCTTGAGGAACCTCCGTATCGGGCAAATCCCAGGTATCAAATGACATCGGGTAATAGCATTCACGCGCAATTCCAGCGGCGTTGGAAACCGCCTGAGGAGCCATGCGATGAAGGGCGAGCATTTCTTCTGCGCTCTTCAAAAAGGAATGCTGGGCTGGAAGAAGATAACGAATCTCATCCAAAGATTTGCCCTGTCTGAGAGCACATAGAAGGTCCGCTCGATACTTTGACTCCGGAGAAGCCATGGTGACGCCACCGGCAGCAGCAAGAGGAAGTCGATGTTTGTGCGCGAGATCAGCAAGCTCGGCCCCCATGTCGTCTTCCCCGGGCCGCAGCACGCTTTCAACGATGATGCGCTCGCGCCCGAACAGGGAAATGAGGTCATCGAGAAAACGATCAGCTTGTTTTCTTCCCTGCGCGTGCAAAATTCGTCTGAGAGGTCCGCGGGTACCTCCCGTTAAAATCCGTATATCCTGCGCATTTTCGGCAATATTTTCGAGGCCGTGGCTGGGGTTTTCTCCTTCAGCATCCTCAAGTGTTCGTTCACTCATCAGCGAGCACAGGTCTCGATATCCATCCTGAGATGTTGTGAGGATTGGTAAGCGAATTCCAGTATCTTCCCAGCCGCAAGGGAGCCCCCAGCCAGGTGAGCCTATCGAGGCGGTGCCATCGTAGCGAGAAAACTGAGTAGTAGAAAGAGTCAGTTCGGTTCCAATAATCAACGGGAAAGATGACTCGCGTGCAGCCTGCAAGGAGCGGATCAGGGAATACATTCCATCGCGCTCTAGCAGAGCAAGACCGTCAAGACCGAGCTGCTGGGCGCAGAGGATGTAGTCTTCGGGAGCATCTGCACCCTCTAAAAACGTGAAGTAGGAATGCGCGTGTAACTCAGCATAAGGATGGGAAACCACGCCCCTATTATATCGAACAGGTGTTCGATTACTATTGCTGGGATTTCACTCTCCAGCTCCCAAAAGTTCGATCAATTGATCAATATCCATCCTCTGAGTACTCTCATCACCAACGTCATCAACGACGGTATCGATCAGCCTTTGCTTATGCGCCTGAAGTTGACAAACTTTCTCTTCAATCGTGTCCTGGGCAACTAGTCGATAGACATTGACCGCGCGATCTTGCCCAATCCGGTGTGCACGATTAACTGCCTGAGCTTCAACGGAGGGATTCCACCAAGGATCCATGATGTAGACATAGTCTGCTTCAGTGAGCGTGAGCCCAACTCCACCAGCCTTCAGTGAAATGAGGAAAACAGATCCTTCTCCTCGACGAAATTTTGCGATGACATCCTCACGCTTTCGCGTCTTACCCTCAAGGAGAAGACACGATATTCCGCGCTCTTTCAGAGCACTATCGATTCGTTCAAGAAAACTCACGAATTGACTAAAAACAAGTACTTGGTGGGCCGCAGGAACAATTTGTTCTAGGTGCGAACACAGAAGATCAATCTTTGCAGAACCAACCCCCTCATAGCGCTCATCAACAAGAGCCGGATCAAGGGAAAGCTGCCGCAGCCGCGTGAGTGCAGCAAGAACTTCAAATCGCCCTTGAACCCCTTCATTGTTGAGCTGAATACGAAGGAGACGAGCGCGTTCACGAGTGAGGTAACGGTCGTAAATCTGGCGTTGTCTTCCTTCCAAGAGAACAGGCAGTAGCGTTTCGATGCGGTCGGGAAGTTCAGGTGTCACTTCTTCTTTCGTACGGCGAAGGATGAATGGAGCAATCAGCGTATGCAAAAGTTCTAACGCACTGTCTTGCTGAGCGCCTTCAATGGGGCGCCGGAATTTCTCATTGAAGTGGCTATGCGTCGACAGGAGGCCTGGGACACTCAAAGACATCAGCGACCACAGGTCCTCGAGTGAATTTTCAATGGGAGTTCCGCTCACGCAAATTCGCCAGGGAACCCGGAGTTCTTTCACACTTCGATAGAGCATCGTGCGCGGATTCTTGAGAACCTGCGCTTCATCGATGACGAGTCCATTGAGCGAGTGACTCTCCCACAAAAGGTGGTCCATTCGGAAGAGCGTGTGTGAAGTAATGACGATGTTGGATTGCGAGATACCATCCCAAGCATGCGGATTTCGCTGATGCGAAGCGCGAAGCACACATGCCCTCAGCTGCGGAAAACAGCTCGCAGCTTCATTTGCCCAGCTTGAAATGACGCTGGTCGGAACAAGAATCAAGACGGGTGATTCAAGAGATCCTTCCTCGCGAAGAGCATCGATTGCTGCAAGAATCTGCCTGGTTTTTCCCAGCCCCATATCGTCAGCAAGGATGCATCCAAAACCAGAGGAAATCCGGCTGCGAAGCCAGTTACGACCTTCAAGCTGATACGGACGAAGACGGGGGTCTTGATCTTGATCCGTATGGGACTGGGTGCGCAGCGCAAGTTGTTTTAGCCCCTGAGTGCGAGAGCGCCATTGCAGGTCTTCTTGTGCGACATCAACTGTCTGACTCAGTCTTTCCCACAGCCCAAGCTGTGAGGTATGAAGACGAATATCATCAATCGAACGCGATCGCGTCAGTTGCGCAGCTCCACGAAGCAGGATGCGAAGACGTTCGACGTCAATACCTTCAAGTCGCGCCCATTGTCCGTCAGTAACACGGATATATTCTTCACCTGAAGAAAGTGCCTTCAAAACTCGTGAAATTGGAATTTTTTCGTTACCAACTTGGATAGCGACGCGAAGCCCCCACCAATCCGGAGATTCTGTTGCTTCGATAGCAGCAGTAACAGTCGCTACTTCTTCACTGATTGTTAATTTGCTGAGGCTATCGTCAATATCCCAACGCACCGATGCGAGCGGCCAGGCTCCAATCTCTTGTATGAATGCGGGGACTTGAACAAGAGGAATGAGAAGGCCCTGCGCACTCGGGTGAAGCGACGCCGAAGCGAAATAGCGTCGTAGGAGAGCATGTGCATCATTAAAGTCGCGCTGAACATCCTCATGAAGCTGTGAAATCTTTGTCTGGGGAGACAAAATGACACGGAAACATTTATTCCCAAGGTGGTATTCCAGCGCCCATTCGATCTGCGCACACACGCGGTCTTTGGGATGCAAAATGAGTAGGAGTTTTGGCTGATAGTTTTCTACAGGGAAGGTTCCCGTCGATGAGGTGCACTCAAAACGCTCGCGTAATAGTGGCAGCCATTCGAAGAGGAAATCTCCAATAGATTTAATCGGGATCTGAACGATCTGATCGGGCAGCGACTCGTCATCGATATCCTCGTCACTTATTGCCCCATCACCACCGTCGCAAAAAGTTAGCGACATATGTGGAGCTCGCCGAGGAAAGGGGATTTCTTCGTTTGTTCTGGTGACATAGTGGCGGCGATACGAGAGTTCAAGACTCTTCTCAGTAAGATTCATGTCGATCACGATGCGTGACGAACTGAGTTCGAAGTGAAATCTCTGAAACTGCGGTGTTAAAAGCGCGACTCCCCCGCATTGAAGTCTATATAGCCAGCGCGGCGCCTCCATGCCAAGAGAATCTAGATAAACGTCATATCCCGTCGAGATATGCCCCTGTGATTTTCGGCTGCATTGGTAGAGCCGACGGAGAAGTTTCAGTTGCTTAGGCGCTAGAGCATCCGTAACCCCACCCCAGCGTGACTGAGCCAATTCTGCCCAGCTCAACCTGCGCGGCGGTAGGTGGTCCGTGTTCAAACGCACTGGAGTCAACCACACCGGATCTGCAGGATCATGCGCGTCAACCACAAGGCCTAAGGACTCTCCTCCCTCCGTTGAAAGCAGGATCTCAAGATCACGGTTCCATGCCGGTTGATGTGTTCGGTCCTCACGCGCAGAGAACACCTTGTCCATCGCACACTGAAGTAAAGCTGCAGCATGAGCGCAGTTTCCGTTAAGAAAACACGCACATTTCAGGCGCAGATGCGGAAAAGGTAAGGAAGGCGCGTATTCGATCTCGTTTCGATAGGAGACGCCTTTCGCGCGCACCCGCGCCCACACTCGTTGGTCGTCCCATGTCACGTCGTAAACGTCACCACGTTTGAACGCAAGCGCCCCCTGTGCCCATAGAGCGCGACCAACGCATACCACTGCTCCTTCCTCACCACAGGAGAGCAGTGCTGCGCGGATCGGTGATGTGTCCATCCCTTCAGGATAATCCACACTCAAAAGAAGCCTCACCCTCATATATCCCCACGAGGCTCCACGCATGACGTCTCCACATCAAAAGCAGATCTGGAGAAGAATCAGACTTCACTCGAAGGTAATGAGTCTGCGGGTCATGGGACATCTCTTCAGTTGGTTCAGACCACCATTGTTGAGGTACAGCCCATGGCCCATGCCAGGACAGAATGTGATACCACTTCTCTTCCCCAAAGGCGCAGATTTTTACGTCTTGAGGACTACTTGTCAAAGCCGATCGTTCATTAATACGTACATCTACTCTTCGGAACCCTTCATCCTTTCCAAAGACTTCCGCTGGATATGGACGGATACACAGTCTTGAAGGAGCGTCTTCGATTCCTCCTTCAAGACACGTCACCTGTTCTTTTTCTTTTCTTTCATCAACGGAGGCGAATCCTGCGCGTTGAGTGGGTGAATATCCCGGAAGGATCCGAGGAATACGAATGGCACTTTCACCTTTATAGGCACAAATTTTTCGCAGAACAGAATCACGTTGAGGTGACTCCCCTGCCCGCCATAAAGCTCGCGAAGCCCCCACGCGCTCGCAGTGCTCAGCACGTACACTCACGCGTACAAATCCCTGCTCGTTTTCAGAAACAGACAACCACGCAACCAACTGCCATCGAATCCGATCGGCAATTTCGTCTTCCTCTCCGTCTATCCCCCACCATTGCCGTTCATAAGATTGCGATGCAGAATCTTGAGCACTCACAGCGATACTGGAACAACGCAGTCCACGAAAATCCAACTTCTCGCAGATTTGATGCGCTAAGCGGCGCGCACAAAATGCAACTTGTTCCTCGCGTTCAATGCTCTCTTCATATTCTTCTTCCACTTGAAGATCGTCGAGAAGAATCTGTCTTTCGGGAAGCCATAGATCTTTTCCCGTAAAGAGTTCCCATACATGTTTTCCAATGCTGCCAAAACGCGAATACAGGGCAGCAGATCCCATTTTCCGAATATCGATTCCTCTTGTAATCCCAGCAGAATGACACGTCTGCACAAACTGAGAAAGTGCATTGTGCTGTTTGGATGGGAAAAGAGAAAGACACTGCCGAACTTCGAGCTGATCAAGAAAATCTTGAGTGTCTTCTGGGGCAAGAATAATGCCGCGCCTGGCCGCGCAATAACTTGCAAGAGGACCAGAAGCTATTCCAACGTTGCTCTCTGAACCAGTGCAATCTGAAATAGAGTCAACAAGATTTTCAGCTAATTGCGCTTCTCCTCCACTCCAGCGGGCAGCTCCAGCAGCCGGCGCCCAGGCAAGACCCGGATAAATGCAGGCTATTCGAGCGATCCACTGTTCACATGCCCGCAAAATTACTTCAAACGAAGAAATATCCCGGCGCATATCGAATGGTAGAACTAAAAGATCAGGGCATAAATAGCGCGCCATGGATAGTTTCATCCCCTGCCTGACACCGCATTTTCGAGCAGGCGGAGTGACGGCCTGTATATATCCCCCTGTTTCAATCGCACCGTGAGCTCCGGGAGGAATGTCAACAACCAAAGAATTCACAGGCCAATTAGGAATCCACACCATGACATAGCGCATTTCAAACAGCCTTTCGTCTTTCATACATCTGATCGCACCAGAGCCTGCTCATTCCTCCCCATGGGACAGCAGTAAAAAGTGCAGCTTTTTCTTGACGTACTTGAGCACTGAGACGACGCATATCGCCAATCTCTAAGTGGCACTTTCCGAGATAGAGAACCCTGTAGTGAGGAAGGAGCAAAGAGACAACGCGCGCGTCTGCCGCGGAAGATGGAACTTGCACGCAACGCGCAAGGTCAAGGCCTTGCTTGGCTGCATATTCCCACCCAAAGTCATCAGCGCCTATGAGAGCACAGGAGTTTTCTTCGCCGGTGAGCGCCACGAAAATCCGGGTCAGTAGTGAGTAGTTATTCCCAAATTCCCACACACCCACATAACTTGATACACGTTCCCAAGCCCCTTGGTTTTTCTCAATCCCCAAACGAGTTTCAACATCGTTCAAAACCTGACGGGCAATATCTAGACGCGTCACACAACCACCCCCAATCGAACAAATGTTCTATTAGTGTATGTGGCTCCACCTCATTTGCGTCCACTTTTGATCCACTTCAAGAAGTGAAAGAATAACGCCATGCATCTCTTTGATCGCCCAACCGCTCAAAATCCCTATGAGATTTTGCCCCCAACCCAGACTTTTACTCTTAAATCCAACGACCTGTCTGACGGTCAGCCCCTTCCCTTGCTCCATAGCGCACAGGGAGGAAACGTTTCACCACACCTGCAATGGAGCGGATTCCCTCAAGAAACAGAAAGCTTTTTTGTTTCCTGTTTTGATCCAGATGCCCCGACTCCTTCAGGTTTTTGGCATTGGATGATCATCGATCTGCCTTCATCTTGCACTTCTCTTGCCCAAGGAGTCGGCCGCTCAGATCTTGAACTTGATGGAAGCGCTTTCCATCTACGCGGAGATCACGGTGATCATTCCTACTTCGGAGCGGCACCTCCAGCGGGAGATCGAGCGCACCGTTATATCTTTTCAGTCCACGCGCTTGACGTTCCCACCTTGCAATGCGATGACGAAGTTTCTTTAGCGATGTATTCCTTCCTCGCAATCGAACACTCCATCGCCCGCGCCACTTTGACTACTACTTTCTCCACTCCGCTCAACTGATATGCTTCACATCATTTTTCTTGAACCTGAAATCCCCGGAAACAGCGGAGCCGCAATCCGCTTAGCGGCTTGCACGGGAGCTTTCCTTCATTTGGTCGAGCCTTTGGGATTTGATATGTCCGATACCAAGCTCAAGCGTGCAGGCTTGGATTACCACGACCTCGCGCACGTTAAAGTCCATCACACCTTCGACGAGGCGCTTACAGAGGTTCCGGGGCGAATCTGGGCTTTCACCGGACACGCATCGCGCCACTACAGCGACATCACCTACGCCGATGGCGATGGGCTTCTTTTTGGTCGTGAATCTGTCGGTTTACCTGATTGGGCAATGTCTCACCCTCGAGTCAGCGAGTGCGTGCGCATCCAGATGCGTGAAGGTATTCGCTCTCTCAACCTTGCAAATTCCGCTTCCATCGCCCTATACGAAGCCTGGCGTCAGCTTGGCTTTCCCGATGGAGTTTAGTGTTTCGTCCCTGTGATTTTTGACGATCGTAAGCTCAATCCCGGACGCTCAACTTGCTCAGCGAGCTCAACGATCCTGCGCGGATTCGATAGCCACATCCAGATAGCACCAATGAGTGCAACAGCAAGCGGAAGGTAGGAGTAGTCACTCCCAAACGAATTCCACGCATTTCTGACCAGAGCGAGCTGTGACAGATAATTCTGCGCTAACCCACAGACAAGCGGTCCGATGATCCCTAAAGCAATCATGCACCAACCAAGGATGCGCATGCGCCGCCCATTATGTGTCAGAGCAATGGCGGCAATTACGTAAATTAGACCGATAAAGATGGCGGTAAAACGTACCCACAGGGGCACATCGCGACGATGATACGCATCGACAACGGCCAAGATAGTAACAGCAAGACTGAACAACCAGTACAGAGCAATGACAAGCCGACCAGAGCCGCGTGAGGGTGGCCGGTTATCCTGAGACTGCTCATGTGCTGCTTCGCTCACATCTCCTCCTTCGTTTAGTGTCATAGTAGTTGTTTTTCCTGAGAAAGCTTGACATTTTTGCCTACACAACATGTGGGCTGTCTAACCGATTGAGCAGCTATGTTCTCGCGGACAAATACAGTGACTAGTGGAAGAATAGGACCTAAGTCGGACATTGAAGGTCCGTTCTCTTCGCTATCAAGGAGTGGAACACGTGAGCGAGTCTGTATACGACCTCGTCATCCTCGGTGCAGGGTCAGGCGGCTATGCCGCGGCTTTGCGCGCCTCCCAATTGGGATTGAAAGTTGCCCTTATCGAAGGTGACAAGGTTGGTGGAACCTGCCTCCACCGTGGCTGCATCCCAACAAAGGCATATTTACACGCAGCAGAGACTGCTGATTCGATTCGCGAGTCGGATACCTTTGGCGTCCAGGCAACTTTGCAGGGAATCGACATGGCCAAGGTTGGTCAGTATCGCGATTCCATCATCAACAAGCTTTTCCGAGGCGTTCAAGGGCTGCTTTCTTCGCGCGGAGTTGACGTGATCGAGGGCTGGGGACGACTTGTCTCTCCTGACACCATCGAAGTCAATGGCCAACACATCGTCGGCCGGAACATCATTTTGGCAACAGGCTCGTACTCGCGTTCAATTCCTGGACTCGATATCAGCGGTCGGATCATCACGTCGGACCAAGCCCTCCAAATGGAATGGGTCCCGCAGCGCGCAGTTGTTCTTGGTGGCGGTGTCATTGGCCTCGAATTTGCATCTGTGTGGCGTTCTTTCGGAGCGGAAGTCACCATCATCGAGGCGCTCCCGCACCTGGCGAATAACGAAGACGAAGCCGTTTCCAAGCACCTTGAACGTTCTTTCCGCAAGCGCGGTATCGCTTTCCACACCAATACGCGTTTTGCAAGCGCCACTCAGGATGATTTCGGCGTTCACGTTGCAACTGAAGATGGCAAGACCTTTGATGCAGATGTTCTCCTAGTTGCTGTCGGACGTGGTCCCGTCACCGAAGGACTCGGCTTTGAAGAGGCCGGTATTCGCATGGAGCGCGGCTTCGTCCTAACCGACGAACGCTTGCACACAGGAGTTGGCAATATCTACGCAGTCGGAGATATCGTTCCGGGGCTTCAGCTCGCGCACCGCGGGTTCCTCCAGGGAATGTTTGTCGCGGAAGAGATCGCTGGCCTCTCCCCCAAGCTGATGGACGAGTCCGGTATCCCGCGTGTGACCTTCTGCGAGCCTGAAATCGCTTCCGTTGGCCTGACAGAAAAGCAGGCCCGCGAAAAGTACGGCGATCGCGTACGCACTGTCGAATACAATCTCGCTGGTAACGGAAAGTCCAATATTCTTGGAGCGAGCGGCTTCATTAAGCTAGTCTCCGTAGAAGGCGGGCCGATTGTCGGCTTCCACGGCATCGGCACGCGCATTGGTGAGCAGGTCGGAGAAGGCGAGCTCATGGTCAACTGGGAAGCCTACCCCGAAGATCTCGCAGCACTGATCCACGCCCACCCGACGCAAAACGAAGCTATTGGCGAAGCAGCGATGGCTCTGGCCGGTAAGCCTCTCCACGCACACAACTGATCAGCCACCGACAAGGAGATTGAACATGGCAACCGCAGTGATCATGCCCGCTTTGGGCGAGTCGGTAACCGAAGGCACCGTCACCACATGGCTGAAATCGGTAGGCGATACCGTCGCGCTCGATGAGCCCTTGGTCGAAGTTTCCACAGATAAGGTGGACTCTGAAGTTCCTTCCCCAGCAGCGGGCGTTCTTTTGCAGATTCTCGTCGCAGAAGATGAGACCGTTGAGGTCGGCACACAGCTGGCCGTTATTGGAGACCCTTCCGAGGCCCCTCAAGATAGCCCCGCGCCGACACAAGAAAGCGCTCCCAAGCCCGCAGCTTCTGCTCCCGTCGAAGCTCCCGTTTCGGCTCCTACCGCACCGCTTTCTTCGGCTCCGCTCGCCGGAACCGAGGTACTGATGCCTGCTTTGGGTGAGTCCGTCACCGAAGGCACTGTCACCACTTGGTTGAAGTCCGTCGGTGATGCCGTTGAAATCGACGAACCTCTGGTTGAAGTTTCGACCGACAAGGTGGACTCAGAGGTCCCCTCCCCTGCGGCCGGTTTCTTGGCAGAGATCCGTGTAGCCGAAGACGATACTGTCGAGGTCGGCACCGTCTTGGCTGTTATTTCTGCCCAGGCACCCACCGCCACTGCTGCGCCCACTCAGCCGACCGCCCCCGCAGTAAGCGCACCAGCACCGGTTGCGGCTACCGTTTCTGCCCCGACAGCTCCTACAGCACCTGCACCTGTCGCACCTACTCCGGTCAGCCCCTTCCCGACTGCGGCCTCGTTAGCTGAAACTGCAGCGAAGGGCGAGCTAGCCACCCCCGCACCGGCTGAAGTCACGGCCACTGGTTATGTCACGCCAATCGTGCGCAAGCTTGCTCGTGAAGCAGGTATCGAGCTCGCTGAGATCACAGGCAGCGGCATTGGTGGACGGATCCGCCGCGAGGATGTCGAAGCCGCGATTGCAGCACGCAAGGTCGCCCAGACTCAGCAAGCACCTGCTACCCCAACACCCGCACCAGCGGTTCAGTCTGCAGCATCGGCTGGAGAAAACGTCTTTGCTGGCCGCGAAGCTTCACCGCTGCGTGGAACAACAGAAAAGATGTCTCGCTTGCGTCAAACCATTGCTCGTCGCATGGTTGAGTCACTGAGCACAGCTGCACAGCTCACAACGGTCATTGAAGTTGATGTCACCAAGATCGCTGCTCTGCGTGCGCGCGCGAAGGATTCTTTTGCGCAGCGCGAGAACACCAAGCTCACTTTCCTCCCGTTCTTCGTCAAGGCAGCTACCGAAGCTCTGCGCTTCCACCCGAAGGTGAACGCGACAATCAACGACAAGGAAGTGACCTACTTCGATCACGAGAATATCGGCATTGCTGTCGATACTGAGCGCGGTCTTCTGGTTCCCGTGATCAAGGGCGCCCACAAGCTTTCCTTGGCGGACATTTCCCGATCGATCAATGATCTAGCCGCACGCACGCGTGAGGCGACCATTGGCGCAGATGAATTGTCTGGTTCGACATTTACTATCACCAACACTGGTTCGGGCGGCGCTCTCTTCGATACCCCGGTCCTAAACATGCCTGAAACGGCAATCATGGGTGTTGGGACAATCGTGAAGCGCCCCGTGGTGGTTAAGGATGCACTCGGCAATGATTCCATCGCCATCCGCTCGATGGTCTACCTGTCGCTGTCCTATGACCATCGCTTGGTCGATGGCGCCGATGCTTCGCGCTTCTTGATGGATGTTAAGCGCCGCCTCGAAGAGGCTGCATTCGAATCGGAACTAGGCTTGTAAGCCTGACTGATTTAAATATGGTGGTGGGCAAGCCGAGCTTGCCCACCACTTTTATTTCACTGCACTGAGCACTGCGCCAAGAACAGCGCTGCATCTAGCGAATCGCACTCAAAGATGAGAGACTGTCAACCGATATGCGAGGTCGCGCCGCCTGACGGCGCGCTCAATATCTCTGCTCATCAGTATCGATAGAAAAGCTCGAACATGTTCAAAAATCTCTTCAAGAAGACCGATTCTAAGCGTCGTCGTGTTGGCGTCGCAGCCGCTGTTGGCGTTTTAGCCGGCGCTTTCTCGGCAATCGTCAAGTTCGGCTGGGAAGTTCCCTTCCCTCCACGTACTCCTGAGCGTAATGCCACTAATCCTCCTCAGATGCTGCTGCAGCAGCTTGGAATGACCTCGGATCAGGTACACACGACGGTCAGCTTCAATGGCAACGATAACTTGCCGATCTATTCCTTCATCATCCACTTCTCTTTCGCGATTATCTTCGCACTGTTCTACTGCATCGTTGCAGAATATTTCCCCGGAATTAAACTCTGGCAGGGTGCCGCATTCGGTCTCTTGGTATGGATCGGTTTCCACCTGATTCTCATGCCGCTGATGGGCACCGTCCCCTCCCCCTTCCCTTGGGTTGAGGGCGGGCAAAGTTGGGCTGAACACTTCTCAGAGGCACTGGGGCACGTCGTATGGTTGTGGTCGATTGAAGTCGTCCGTCGCGATATTCGTAACCGCATCACACACGAGCCTGATGCAGAGGTTCCGCTAGCCGCAGCAACCCGCTGATCATGACGCTTAAGGGGGTGTGAAGCTCACAATGAGCTTCACACCCCCTTATGTATTCCTTTGAGAGAGAAAAACCCGCTAACATTGGAGCTGTTATGAGCGAGAAAAGTACACCTCAGAAGAAGCGGCGTTTTTATCACAATCTGATGGACGCCTTCCGCATTTGTCAACGAACCTACCCTTGGGTTGGGTGGCTCATGGCCGGTGTTGTTGTGATTGCAACCGCATTGGGCGTACTCGCAGCCGCCTTGACACATTCAGGCTGGTTCTCGCTCACATTCCTTGGTTTCTTAATTGGTGTTCTCATTGCGACATTTATTCTGTCTAATCTGACCGACCGCGCAACCTATGCGCAAGTCGAAGGACGCGTTGGCCAGGTATATGTGGCCATTAGCCGCATTCGCAATGGCTGGATTGTCAATGAGCAGCCGATTGCTGCTAATGCCGAACAAGACCTTGTCTGGCGCCTCGTCGGACGCCCCGGAATTGTTCTTATCTCAGAAGGCCCAAGTTCTCGAGTCCGTCCTCTTCTCGAGCAAGAACGCAAGAAAGCACAGCGCCTCATGCGTAATGTCGCGATCACAACAATCCAAGTAGGTACCGGTAAAGGCCAGGTGCGCCTCGCCAATCTGCTTCGCGAACTTCGCAAACTTAAGAAGAACCTGACACGCGACGAAGTCCCCTTGGTTAATCAGCGTTTGAGCGCTCTCGACAGGCGTTCAGCCCCAATCCCTAAGGGTATCGATCCCGCTCGGGCTCGTCCAAATCGACGCGCATTACGAGGACGTTAAATCACACTCAGGCTTGCAGACCATCGGTTTGCAAGCCTGAGCTTTTCTTGAGGATGTCCCCCCAACCAATTATGCATAATATACATACTCATGTATGGTTATTGCATTGGATCTTAAGGAGAGACATCATGAAGACAAAGATTATTGCAATTCCATCCGTTCTAGTCCTGAGCGCACTGAGCGTTACTGCGTGCTCAAATCCCGACGAAAAGCCGGCTGCTGTAGGCATTTCATCAAGTTCGCAGGCAAGCAGTGACCTAAGCTTCGACACTTCATCAATCCAGGCCGTTCCAGAAATCGAAGCCTTGGTTCCCGAATCAGTCAAGAAAGCCGGAACCTTGAAGAATGGCGCATCGATCGACTACGCGCCCGCAGAGTTCTTCAAGTCCGATGGAACAACGCCCACCGGGTATGACGTAAATATGGCGGATGCGATTGCCCGCGTTATGGGCCTCAAGGGGGCAACCACTGAACATGCTGAGTTTGCCACGATCATTCCCTCGCTAGGTTCAAAGTTTGATGTCGGCATTTCGGGTTTCACTATTACTGCTGATCGTGAGAAGGAAGTCAACATGATTAGCTTCATTGAAACCGGTACGGCATTCGCTGTTGCAAAAGGGAACCCCAAGCACTTTGATCCCACACACGTATGCGGAACAACTATCGGTGTCCAAAATGGCACTTTCCAATTTGACTACATTACCCAGCTATCCAAGGAATGCACTGATAAAGGCGAAAAGGCCGTAACAATCATGCCTCACGACCTTCAGACCGATATCGCCGTTCGCGTGGCAAGCGGACAATACGACGCGACACTCGCAGACTCCCCCGTTATCGGATACACCATTGAGCGTTCCGAGGGGTCCTTGGAACAAGTTGGCGATGTCGTTGAATCAGCGCCACAAGGGATCATCGTTTCCAAAGATAACGAACAACTGACAAAGGCCATTCAAGCAGCGGTCCAGTACCTGATGGATAACGGTTACGTTGAGAAGATCCTATCGACCTACGGGTCAAACCAAGGAGCACTCAAGACTGCACAGATCAATCCGCAGGTCTGACCGTCATCTTCATTGAGTTTGAGGTAATCACACATGTCTATACAGACCAAAGACGGCGTTGAAATCATTCATTCAAAGCCTGTTTTTCACCTAGGCCGGTGGGTCAGCGCTGTCATTGTGGGGCTGATGGTACTGGGACTGGCCTATATCCTCGTAACAAACCCACAATTCAGGTGGGATGTCGTCTGGAAGTGGCTATTCTCGAAAATGATCATGACAGGCCTGTTCATGACGATTGTTCTGACGGTTTTGTCTATGACTTTGGGTACAGCACTTGCGATCACCATGGCCATCATGCGCCAATCCATTAACCCGGTCTTACGGGCAGTGGCCTCTGCCTACATCTGGTTTTTCCGCGGAACGCCAATTTACACGCAGTTGATCTTCTGGTCTCTGTTACCGACCCTCTACCGGACAATTACTCTGGGAATTCCCGGAACAGACATAGGTGTTAGCCTCGAAACTCGCGTGTGGTTCACCCCTTTCTGGATGGCATTCGTTGGTCTCGGACTCAATGAAGGCGCCTACCTCGCCGAGATTATTCGAGCCGGCATCCTTTCAGTCGATCAAGGCCAGTGGGAAGCAGCGACTGCACTTGGGATGAATCGAGGAAAGATCTTCCGTCGAATTATCTTGCCTCAGGCGATGCGCGTGATTATTCCTCCTATTGGGAACGAAACGATCTCGATGCTCAAGACGACTTCTCTAGTTAGCGCAATTCCCTACACCTTGGAATTGACCTTCGTGGCTAACCAAAAAGGACAAGAACTATTCCAACCGGTTCCTCTACTCATCGCCGCCGCCATCTGGTACCTGATCGTCACCAGCATCCTCATGCGAATCCAAAGTCACATTGAGCGTCACTTTGGTAAGGGCTTTGATTCTACGACACCTGGAGACACAACTTTCATTGAGGTAACCCCATGACAGACCAAACCGCGCTTATCCACATCGATAACGTTCACAAGTTCTTTGGCGACCTCCATGTCCTCCGAGGAATCAACCTCGATATTGCCAATGGAGAGGTTTGTGTCATTATGGGGCCCTCCGGATCAGGTAAATCAACTCTGCTTCGTTGCTTGAACCAGCTGGAAACAGTGTCTGCCGGGGAAATCCTGATTGATGGTGATCTTTTGGGGTATAGAAAGGATCCGAATACGGGCGTCCTCTACGACCTCACGGATCAGCAAATCGCTGCGCAACGCTCGCAGATCGGCATGGTGTTCCAACGCTTTAATCTCTTCCCGCATATGACTGCGCTTGAGAATGTCATGGAAGGCCCGATCCACGTCTTGGGCCGGCCCCGGAACGAAGTAAGAGAAGATGCACAGGAATATTTGGAATTAGTCGGCTTGGGAGATCGACTCAACCATTATCCTTCGCAGCTGTCTGGTGGCCAGCAACAGCGCGTGGCAATTGCTCGCGCGCTCGCAATGAAACCGGAACTCATGCTCTTCGATGAACCGACTTCAGCCCTCGATCCCGAACTAGTTGGCGAAGTACTGACAGTTATGCAGAATCTCGCGCAGGCGGGAATGACGATGGTTGTTGTGACGCACGAAGTCGGTTTCGCACGCGAGGTTGCTGATCACGTGGTCTTTATGGATAGAGGGGTAATTGTTGAAGAGGGAACACCCGAACAAGTGATTGTTAGTCCTCAAAACCCTCGCACACGCGAGTTCTTCTCCAAAGTCCTCTAAGCACCACACTTAGCGTCCATATTGTTTCGGAGGTCAAGCCCTGTAAGCTTAGGCCTCCGGAACATCGATTGCATACAAGCGCGATTGACCGACGACTCTAAAGCCCAAGTATTCAAAGACGGAAAGCATCGCTGAGCCTTCTGTCTGCGCGATTCCGGTGGCAATATGTGCCATGCCATCCTTCGCCTGGGCAGACATCGAAGTCGCGACGAGAGCGTCAAGGACGCGACCCGTCCTCCAGTCATCTCCTACACCGATCTGATCGATGTAGCCTTCTTTCCAACCAAGCGCAGTCCAATCTTGCTCATACTTTGACGATAAGACAAAACCCGCGATACGTGGGCGGTCGGAGCGTCGGTCGACAGCGATGAAGGACCACTCTGGTACGAAGGAGCTTCGTCCCATGGTCCATTGTTCTTCAGTCATCGCTGTCATGCCCTGTTGCTGGGCTATGGAGTTTGCAGCCTGACGTAATTCCTCGTCCCACTGGGGGCTCCATTGTTCGATGGAAATATACGACCCGAGCGAAGGAATAGCAGGCAGAGGGCGCAGCTTTGCTCGCAGGTCGTAGTATGTGCGTTCCCAATGGAAGCCTTGAGATTTCAACGCACCTTCAAGATCGTCTTGCCAGTTTTCAACATAGCTAACGATTGCGCGGGTACCGTTGCCTTCATAGCGCTTAAGCATTGTCTGCGCTGACAGGATTTGCCAGTCGACCAAGGCGCGCCCGAGTCCAATACGACGAAAGTCAGGATCGACGCCTCCCTGGCATAGACACTCAATGCGTCCAGAGGCGCGCAATCGTGTCTGGGCGAAGGCTACCATGCGCCCCGAAGCCATACCTTTCGTCGCTATACCAACGATTCCTCGCCATTGAGTGGGCGAAGAAAGCATTTCAGCGACTTCAGCTAATGCTGTGCGATAAGGCGGATTATCACGCGCCTCCATGCGTGCAAATAGCGCACCGAGTGCGTGAAGATCATCCTCGGTGAGAAGACGCCACGTAATACCGTGATGTTCCGAAGGGAAGGGCGGGATGCTGTCCTGATTTTCTGCAGGTTGAAATGAAACCATTCAGTACCGCACTTCTACTGATCGATACTGTAAAAGACGCGGGTGCGATCATTAACAAATCCAAGATGTTCATAAACAGATTGAGCATGCGTTGGACTCTTCAGATCTGCGTCAATCCCAATCCTGCTCATTCCATCATGAGCAGCGGCGCGAGTTGACGCAGAAATTAATGCCGAGGCGATGCCTTTCCCCCGGTGATCGGCAGGCACACCGATGGTATTGATATATGCCTCGAGGCGTCCGTGGGCGATCCAGCTTTCTGCAGAGCGACCTGCCATGCAGTACCCACAAATCTGTCCCCCATCTGTAAGCGCAACAAAGGACCAGCGATCCTCGTAGTCTTCAAGCGCACGATTCCACCAGAAATCTCGGGCTTCAGTAAGGGGGTGATCGCTGAATACTTCTGAGTGCACACGATGCAGTTGCGAAAATGAAACTTCGCTCATCGGACGAATCTCTATATTTTCAGGGATCGGAGCAAGATGCTCTGAACCCTCGAGATCCCGATACATGACTTGGAACATGTGTTTAGCGTAAAAACCTGCAGCAATGTAGAGACGCCGACGGTCAGTCACGTGCCCATCGACCCAGTTGGCGATTGAGGCCTGCAGAGTGGATTCTGCGCCGAAATATTCGACGAGCATCTGGCGCGCACGGCCATCTTGCCAATGAAGAAGAGAGCGCCCGACTCCACGGCCTCGCCACAGAGGATGAATGACGGCGTTGACGATGGCAACCGCGGCCTCGGTAACCCCGGTCAAAACTTTCACGCTCCCAAGCGCAACGATGCCATGATCCTGGGCGATTCCCACAATCACTTCGAGGGGGGAAGCCGCACGGTGCCCCAATGCCAGGTCCGCAATCTCCTGCGAGGATGTCCGGAAGATCGCGTCATCTTCTTTCTCAACTTCGCGGATCAAATCGGCAACTGCACCTAGATCCGATGGGATCAAAGGCCGCCATCGCAAACCGAGATGAGAACCTGGAAATGAGACTACCTCGGGCGGCTTTAAACGCTCCGCAAGTCCATTCATAGGGAATATTCTACGGGAAAGCGGGTCCTCAGTCCTAGTTAATATCTATGCGCAGCGCCTAGGCATCAATACGATCACGATCGATGCCCGCAGCCTCTTCGACAATGAAGTCACGCCGAGGACCAACGACTTGTCCCATGAGAAGCTCAAAAACATCTTCGGCGCGACGAAGCGCTTCCTCGTCTTTAAGTGTGATGCGCCTCAGTGAGCGATGCGCACGGTCCATTGTCGTTTCCGCCAACTGATCAGCGTCCATCTCGCCGAGGCCCTTGTAGCGTTGGATCGGCTCTTTCCAGCTGCGGCCTGCTTTTCGCAAGGCGGCAAGCTGACGATGGAGTTCTTCCTCGGAATAGGTATAGATGAACTCCCGTCCTTTTCGCCCCTTTCCAGCGACCTCAATCCGGTGCAGAGGGGGAACAGCCGCATAGACTCGTCCCGCTTCGACCATCGGACGCATGTAGCGGAAGAAGAGCGTGAGAAGAAGCGTGCGAATATGCGCTCCGTCAACGTCCGCATCAGTCATCAAAATGACTTTGCCGTAGCGCGCCTGTTCCAGATCGAAGGTACGGCCAGAACCGGCGCCAATAACCTGAATGATATTTGCGCATTCGGCATTAGCGAGCATATCGGCGGTCGAGGCCTTCTGGACATTAAGGATTTTCCCTCGGATCGGGAAAAGTGCCTGATACTGCGAATTACGAGCCGCCTTTGCGGTTCCAAGCGCGGAGTCACCCTCGACGATAAAGAGTTCGGTCTGTTCGACATCTTCTGCTCGACAATCCGCAAGTTTTGCAGGGAGAGAAGAAGTCTCCAAAGCGTTTTTGCGACGGGAGATTTCTTTGTGAATGCGCGCAGAGACACGCGCTTTCATTTCTCCAACGACTTTGTCCAAAAGAGCACTGGTTTGCTGCTTATCGTCGCGCTTGGACGAAGCAAACTTCGCCTCGAGCCAATCGCCGACCACGCGGGCAACGACTGAACGAATCTGGGGAGTCCCCAGAATTTCCTTTGTTTGCCCCTCAAACTGAGGTTCAGGGAAACGAACAGTAACAACCGCGGTAAGACCAGCTAAGACGTCGTCTTTCTCAAGGCGACCGTCCTTAGCCGAAACTTTCAGTTTGCGCGCATTCTTATCGACCTGGGCGCGAAGCACCTTCAAAACGGCTTGTTCAAAGCCCGCAACGTGGGTTCCGCCCTTAGGCGTTGCGATGATATTAACGAAGGATTGAAGCTGTGCCTCATAGCCAATTCCCCATCGCAGCGCACAGTCAACTTCACATGTGCGTTCGGTTTCGACGGCCTTCAAATGACCGCTCTCAGGATCCAAAGCTTGCACCGTCTCTGTAAAAGTGCCTTCACCTTGAATATGCCAGGTATCCGTCACAGGGCCATCGGTTGCGAGCCAATCAACGAAATCGACAACGCCTCCGTCGAAACGGAATGATTCGTGAAGCGTTTCTTCACCGCGTTCATCGAAGCAATTGATCGTCAGACCAGGAACCAAGAAAGCCGTTTGACGGGCACGGGCAAGAAGAGTGTCCCAAGTAAAGCCTTCATCCGAAGGGAAGATCTGATAGTCCGCCCAAAAACGAACTCTGGTGCCCGTCTTTTTCTTTGAGACTTTAGCGATCGTCTTCAGTCGAGACTCATCGGTAAAAGCCTGGAAGGGAGAGTTCGGAGTGCGCTGACGAGAATCGTCGAATTCGCCAGGCTCTCCTCGCCTGAAACACATCTGCCAAGTTTTACCACCGCGGTCAACCTCGACGTCCATTCGCGCCGAAAGAGCATTCACAACAGAGGCACCGACACCGTGGAGACCGCCCGAGGCAGCATAGGAGCCATTTCCGAACTTTCCACCAGCATGAAGCTTGGTGAAGACAACTTCGACACCCGAAAGGCCAACTCCGGGGACATCATCTACGGGAATACCACGACCATTGTCAGCAACCGAAGCTGAGTGGTCAGGATGCAAGCGCACATCAATCGTGTCGCAGAATCCTTCCAAGGCCTCGTCGACCGCATTATCAATAATCTCCCACAAGCAATGCATGAGGCCACGGTGGTCGGTCGAACCAATGTACATACCGGGGCGTTTACGAACGGCTTCGAGTCCTTCGAGGACCGATAGATGCCGCGCAGAGTAGTCTGAGGCTTGGGTTTCACTCACCCAGACAGTGTACGAAGAGCATCGGCCAACTCAGGCGCTCACGCACCGAAATCGACAAATTGTGATACGTTTCCAGATTTTCGGCCATTGGCAGAAAAAGACATTTTTCGCTTCTTGATCGACTTTAACGTGGTCTTATAGATGCATGGATACCGTAACTACTGAGAATGCACGACAGACACTCCCCCCGATTTTGACCGCCCAAGATCGTTGCGATCAGTGCGGAGCACGCGCGTGGGTGCGAGTCACTCTTGCTACGGGAACACTAAACTTCTGCGCGCATCATGCCAATCAACATCTCGATGCAATCGCCCCGAAGGCCCTCGATATTATTGATGAGCGCCATTACTTCACCCAAGGATCCTGACTTTCTAGGGGCTATCCCCTATCATTGGAACGACAATCCCTTCCAAGGAGGAAACAAACATGGGTCTGTTTTCACGACCAAAGCCGGCCGAGGAGGCCCCGCTCACCCCACCGATCAGCCAGGAACGCCTGATCGACCTCTTTAAAGAACGCGGGTGGCACTACTTCGTAGATTCCGATGGCGACCTTGGTGGCACATGGGACGACGACCAGTTCTACTTCATGCTCCGAGGCGAAAACAAGGAAATTCTTCACATTCAGTCTCTGTGGCACCTCTCGGTACCCATGGAGAAGCTCGAAGAAGCACGTGCTTTTATCCGCGAATGGCACCGCACGAAGCTGTGGCCGAAGGCTTACCACCGCATTAACGACGAAGGCGCAGTGCGCATCTTCTGCGAAAATTCAATCGATTGGGAACATGGCGCAACCGATGCACAGATCAACCAGCAGGTCAGCTGTGCTCTTGGAACCGCTTCCGAGTTCTACCGTGAGCTGGGCGCAGCTCTGGGAATGTGACACAAAGGAGACGTCAATATGGGTTGGTTCAGCAGCAGTGAATCTGGCGATTCCGTACGCCCCATTTCGAAAGAACGCATCGAGAAGATTTTCGATGGCCAGGGCTGGTACTACGGTCGCGACGATGACGACGATGTATGCGGCCGCTGGGACGGTGCACCGTTCTTCTTCCTCTTCATGGGACAGATGAATGAAATCCTGTCCGTGACTTCGCGCATGGCAGAAGAAGTTCCCATGGAGCAAGAAGCAGAGCTCAACGGACTTATCGAGGACTGGCACCGCGATCGTATCTGGCCGAAGGCCTTCTATGCTCCCACCGACGATGGCACCCTGCGCGTAATGACAGAGGTCAATGTCGACTACGAGCATGGAGCAACCGACGCTCAGCTGCTTCAGCAGATCAACTGCTCGATCGCTACTCAGCTTTCTCTCTACGATCACATTCGTGAGACGCTGGGCATCGAGAAGGAAGAGGACGACTGATCGTCTTTTCCGCACATAGCAATATTTAAGTGGCCGGGACCTATCAGGTCCCGGCCACTTAAATCTACAAACGACTCTGTCAGTCCAAGTAGTCGCGCAACACCTGCGAACGAGAGGGATGACGTAGCTTGGACATGGTCTTCGACTCAATCTGACGGATGCGCTCACGCGTGACACCGTAGACCTTACCGATCTCGTCGAGAGTCTTCGGCTGGCCGTCTCCCAATCCGAAACGCATAGACACAACCCCTGCCTCACGCTCAGAAAGCGTATCGAGGACGCGGTGAAGTTGTTCCTGCAAAAGTGTGAAGGAGACTGCGTCTGCGGGGACGATCGCTTCGGAGTCCTCGATCAAATCGCCGAATTCACTATCTCCGTCTTCACCCAAGGGAGTGTGCAAAGAAATAGGTTCGCGACCGTACTTCTGGACTTCGACGACCTTTTCGGGTGTCATATCCAGTTCCTTCGCCAGTTCTTCCGGCGTGGGTTCACGGCCAAGATCTTGAAGCATCTGACGCTGAACGCGGGCAAGCTTGTTGATGACCTCAACCATGTGCACGGGAATACGAATGGTTCGCGCCTGGTCCGCCATGGCACGCGTAATTGCCTGGCGAATCCACCAGGTGGCGTAGGTCGAGAACTTGTAGCCCTTCGTGTAGTCGAACTTCTCAACTGCACGAATCAGACCAAGGTTTCCTTCCTGAATGAGATCCAAGAATTGCATACCGCGTCCGGTGTAACGCTTCGCAAGCGAAACTACAAGGCGCAGGTTGGCCTCGAGGAGGTGGTTCTTTGCTTGCTGACCGTCTTGGGCCAAAATATGCAGCTCACGGCGTTCGCGAGAGCTCTTCTCATTCGAACTCGTCTTGAGGATTTCCTCAGCGTAGAGACCAGCTTCAATGCGTCGAGCAAGATCAACTTCCTGCTCAGCATTAAGCAGGGATACCTTACCGATTTGCTTGAGATAGTCCTTCACCGGGTCAGCCGTCGCACCAGCGACGGTAACCTGCTGGACTGGTTCATCTGTCTCATCCGAGTCAGAAACGACGAACCCGCCCTTCGAACGGAGTTCAGCAGCGCTCTGGGGCTTCGAATCTTGGTCATGTGCAGAAGCTTCATCATCTTCAGAATCTTTGTCTTCTACATCGTCATCGTCAGCTTCGATCTCGGGATCTTCCAGATCGTCGACATCGGGTTCAATGTCGTCGACTTCTTCCAGATCAGCGTCTTCGGCGATGTCGCTTTCGACTTCCTCATCGTCTTGCGCGGGCACAACTTGTTGAGGAGTTTCCTCGACCTCAGCTGCCTTTTTCCGTGTGCGCTTCGCGCGCTTGGGAGCTTCTTGCGCTACATCCGTCTGCGCGTCCTTCTCCGCCTTCTTACGGGTCGCGCGAGGCTTCTTTTCCGCTTCAGGCTGCGCGGCTTCTTCCTCTTGAACCTTCTTTGCGGTGCGACGCTTCTTGGGAGCGGCTTCCTCTGCTTGTACAGGAGACTCTTCTTGAACGGCAGTTGCCTTCTTTGTCGCACGACGCTTCTTGGGAGAGGTTTCTTCCGTCTTTGCGGAAGCATCGTCCTTTGAAGCCGTTGTCTTCCTGGCCTTCTTTGCTGTCGTCTTCTTTGGCGTGGCAGTCTCTTCCGTTTCTACAGACGCAGGTGCAGTCTGAGACGAGCGACGCGTACGAGTTGCCTTCTTCGACTGAGTGGCTTCAGTTTCAGTATCGCGAGCGCCGGTAGCGCGGGATGGAGACACTCGAATCCCTTTCATGGGTGGACAAAATTAGCCGCCAATCCACTGGACGGCGACATACCGCCTACAATTATAACCGCCCGCCCTTAACGCGGCAGCTCGAAAGATGACACAAAATACGCTCTTATGCCACCTGACCGTCAAAACGCCACGAAGACGTCATCACCGGACACGGCGCATCAAGCAAAATTTCTGTTGCAGTATTACCAATTGTCGTCCGCTGCGAACCGCCAGGTCGCAATCCGATAACAATCATGTCAGCGTCAAGAACACGCGCACATTCCAAGACGGTGCCGGACATTGACATGTCCCTCCGGCAGCGCTTGACTTCAAAGGAAACTTCGCTTCCCCCTAAACGCTCCCACAAGTGAGCCTCTGCAGTATTTTCGTCTGAAAACGTCCCACCGCAATCATGCGAAGCAACGACAATCATGAGAGACGTTCGTATCCACGATGCCACACGAACAGCTTCGTCCAAGGCAGCATCCGACTCACGATTCCCGTAATAGCTCACCACAATTGCCACAATCATCCTCCTCACGTTTTCTCTCATGATAAACATGAGCACCAAGTAGCGTATGAATGTTTTATAGACTGGGCACATGAGCATTTTGAGCGAGCAACTACTTTCCTTAGCCCCCCGAATTGAGGAACGAAGCCACAGTATTTTGGCCGAGCTCGCCAACTCGATTGCGCCCTCTCAGCAGGTCACTCCCCTGCTAGAGATTTGCCATAAGAGCCTCGAGGAAGGTAAGCGTTTCCGCGCTTTCCTTGCTTTTGTCGGCGGAAGCCTCTTCACCCGTACCCCCATTGAGGCTTTACCTTTAGATGATTTAGGCGCCTCGCTTGAGCTCTACCAGGCAAGCGCGCTAGTCCACGATGACATCATCGACCACGCCCCTACGAGACGCGGGAATCCCTCCGCGCATGCGGCTTTTTCTTCCTACCATCGTTTTTCCCATTTCCGAGGCAATAGTGAAGATTTCGGAATCAACTCCGCGATCCTCGCCGGAGATCTCCTCTTCTCTGCAGCTGAATCCGCGATAATTCGTCAGTGCGAATACCTATCTCATTACCGCGATCCCGTCATGCAGCTCTACGCGCGCATGCACGCCGAGGTTGCAATTGGACAATTTCTCGATATTTCCGCCGAGCAGCGACCACTTGATATCAACGATTCCGAGGCAATTAATGCCTCAACCGCATTAACCATCGTTTCCCATAAAGCTGCCAACTACTCTGTCGTTATTCCAGCAACTTTGGGGGCCCTCGCTATGGGTGCTTCTCCTCTTGAAGCAGACGCTCTGAGAATGGTGTTGAGCCCATGGGGTCATGCCTTCCAACTCCGCGACGACGAATTAGGTGTATTTGGAGACCCACAGATCACCGGCAAGGGAGCAGGCGATGATCTACGCGAAGGAAAGAGGACATATCTGCTCGCGCTAACCTGGCAAAGCGCAAGTGCAGGCGAACGCGAAAAACTCGCGCGCGGCCTCGGCAATCCGGAGATGACTGCCAATCAACTCGACGAGCTGCGCGATATCATTGCTCGCAGGGGACGAAAACTGCACGAAGAAGTAATCTCAACCTTCGAAGCCCAAGGATTCTTAGCGCTCGAATCCAGTCGCTTCACTCCCGAGCAGCGCGACATCCTCTCTCAGGTTGCAACGATGCTCATCAAACGCTCGAAGTAGCGCAAGCAGTTGATCCCTCGCGTCGCTTAGAAAGCCAAAGCTGAAGCAATCCGATTCACCCGATGATGACGCCCGCCCAAGAGCGCCTGCATCGGAGTCTCTCCGAGTTCATCATGCTCGGTGTACAGCCACTGCGCCGCCTCTTCAGGAGAAAAACCGCCGTCAGACAACAGTGTGAGTGTGCCCGGAAGGTTATAGAGCGGCTCGTAACCGTCTTTTCCCTTAATTAAAATTTCCTGGGGCACGCCAGTCTCACCGGCAGCGGTCGTGTACTGGAAAAGAATGTGGTCACGAATCAGTTGCTTCACGCGGCGCGGCTCAATACCAAGCTTTCGAGCAACCTCATCAACGGAATACAGGGCAACAGTTTCACTCATGGCTTTATGATATCGCGCCCTTCGCTACCGGCGGTTCGCTACGGCGCGCGGGATATCGTGAGCACATTCCCTGAAATCTCCAGTAAAATCACACTGATGACTTCTGAGACGGAATTTGAACCCGACAACCGCAGCGATGAACACATTGACGCTGACGGTCAAGACTCGTCTATGCCCGCCGATCCCTTGATCGGATTACTGGTAGACGATCGATATCGGATTCAGGCACGCCTTGCCCGAGGCGGGATGGCGACCGTATATGTCGCCCATGATGAGCGCCTTGATCGTCCTGTCGCGCTCAAAGTCATGCATCCCCACTTAGCCGAATCCGCAGACTTCGTCGCCCGCTTCCGGCGCGAGGCTCGCGCGGCCGCGCGCATTGTGTCCCCCGGAGTTGTTTCCGTATTTGATCAAGGTGTCATCCACGGCCAAGGCTTCTTGGTGATGGAGCTCATCGATGGGACCAACCTGCGCGCCCTGCTACAGGCACAAGGCGCTTTTACGGTTTCACAATCCTTGCAGTACACGCAGGACATCCTTGAGGCATTGCGCGCCGCCCACCGTGTTGGTGTCATTCACCGGGACATCAAACCGGAAAATGTTCTTGTTCCCAGTGAGGGTCCCGTCCGAGTGACCGATTTTGGTCTTGCACGCGCGGCATCCGAAGTCTCGATGTCCACCACCGGCTCGATGCTCGGAACAGTTGCCTACATGGCCCCCGAAATTGCAACAAGTGGTGTCTGTGACGCACGAACTGACATTTATGCCGTGGGCATCATGCTCTACGAAATGCTCACCGGCGCGGTTCCCTGGCAAGGCGAAACAGCCATGCAAATGGCCTATCACCATGTCAATGACTCCGTTCCTCTCCCCTCAGAATTTGAACCTTGGATCCCTCGTGAACTCGACGATCTTGTCGCAGCGCTTGCTGCGAAGGATCCCGAAGATCGTCCTTTGGATGCTCAAGAGGCTCTAGATCTTTTACTACGCGCGCGGGCATCCATTCCTGCTGAAATTGCCGGTAAACGCGCTGAAGTCGAAGCCGTGGAAGAGGGCGGCGAGCATAAGACAGCTGCGCTGGGCCTCGTCGAACTCACTGCTCCCCTGCCTGCACAGAAGCTTCCTGCGACGTCTCAAGCTATTGTCCACGTCTCCGGCGGGGTGACGCAGGTGGCTCCGCGAAAAACGCGCCGCACGCGTTTTGGCAAACTCGTGGCACTGATCGTTTCGCTCCTCATCGTCGGCGTCGTCGGCGGATTGTGGTGGTGGCACGAATACGGGCCGGGTTCATATATCACCATGCCGGTCACCGATGGCCGCACCGTTAGCGATGTGGAGAATGATCTACGCACGCTTCACCTCAAGTTCCAAGAGCGCGAGGAGTTCTCCGATACTGTCCAAACTGGAGTCGTCATTTCAACGACTCCAGGCAGCCAAGAGAGAGTCCACAAGCGTGCTGAAGTCCTTGTCGTCGTGTCAAAGGGCGTCGATATGCGAACTGCGCCGAACCTTAAGGGAATGGCAACAGATGCTGCGAAGAATGCCCTGACAACCAGCGGTCTTGCCGTTGGAAACGTGACCGAGGACTGGTCAGAAGACGTCGAAAAGGGCAAGGTTATTTCACAATCGGTCGAGGCCGGTTCCTCGGTTCGCCACGATACGAGCGTTGATTTTGTTGTCTCGAAGGGACGCGAGCCCCTGAGCGTGCCGACTCTTAGCGGTAAGAGTGCCGACGAAGTTCGACAGACCTTGGAATCGATGGGCTTGGTTCCTCAGGCGACAGAAGCATTCTCATCGACGGTCGCCCAAGGAACGGTGGTCTCACAAGAAACCGCCGCCGGGACAACACTCCACCGCGGGGACAAGGTGCAATATACGGTCTCCAAGGGACCCGAAACCGTCGAGGTGCCGACCGTTCAAGGTCTACAAGAGAGCCAAGCACGTTCGGCTCTCGAGGCAGCTGGCCTGCAGGTACGCGTTGAACGATTCATGGGTGGCCTTTTTGGAACCGTGCGTTCCTCAGACCCCGCCGCTGGAACGGTCGTCCCTCGTGGCACTACCGTGACCTTGACGATCGTCTAAAAGAACATGACTACCAGTTTGGGGAGGAACCCGCGGTTCCTCCCCAAACTTTATGCCACGTGTAAAGCGCTCAGATCAACGAGCCTCACTCTTTCTTCAAATACTCAGCGACTTGGAAAGCCATTTCCAAGGACTGCTGGTGATTCAAACGCGGATCGACCAAGGTTTCGTAGCGATCACGAAGAGCTTCTTCATCAAGCTGCTCAGATCCGCCCAAGACCTCGGTAACATCATCCCCGGTGAGTTCAACGTGAATACCACCGGGAACCGTCCCGACCTGGCGATGAGCTTCGAAAAAGCCTGTCACTTCGTCCATGATCGTCTCAAAACGGCGAGTCTTGTATCCGGTAGACGAGGTAATCGTATTCCCGTGCATCGGGTCAGTCACCCAGGTGACCGGACGGCCATCAGCCAATTGCGCCTCGAGCAGCGGCGGAAGAACCTCGCGAATCTTATCCGCGCCCATTCGGGTAATGAAGGTCAGTCGACCTTCCTCACCTTCAGGGTTGAGACGATCAATCAGACGGCGCATATCGTCTGTACTCGTCGAAGGCCCAAGCTTCACGCCAATCGGATTGCGCACGTGCGAGAGTAACTCCACGTGTGCGTCCTCTGCTCCACGCGTGCGTTCACCGATCCACAGGAAGTGTCCCGAGGTGTTGTAGGAGTCCCCTGTTCGCGAATCGATACGAGTCATCGCCGACTCGTATTCAAGAAGCAGAGCCTCGTGCGAGGAGAAGAGATCGACGCTGCGCATCTGGGCTGCAGAACCTGCACCAGCGGCCTCGAGGAACTTAACTGCGCGGTGAATTTCTTCAGCAAGAGACTCATAGCGCGCATACGCCGGATTCGCGGTAAAACCTCTGTTCCAGTGGTGCACCAGTCGCAAATCAGCGTAACCGCCACGCGTAAATGCGCGAATCAGGTTGAGCGTCGAGGCGGCATGGTGATAGAGGTCAAGCAAACGCGAAGGATCCGGAACTCGCGATGAGGGCGTAAATTCGAAGGAATTCACCGCGTCACCGCGATAAGAAGGAAGCGTTACGCCATCACGTGTTTCCATATCGGCCGAACGCGGTTTTGCGTATTGCCCTGCAATTCGTCCGATCTTGATCACAGGCAGTGAGGCTCCGTAGGTCAGGACAACCGCCATTTGCAAAAGGGTTTGGATCTTCAAACGCAGGTGGTCGGCAGTGGCCTCGGCAAAGGTTTCCGCGCAATCACCACCGGTGAGCACAAAAGCTTCACCGCGTGAGGCCGCGCCCAATCCAGCGCGCAAATCATCTACTTCACCAGCGAAAACCAGAGGCGGCTGACGACGAAGCTCAGCAAGAACTGAGCTAAGCGCATCCGTATCAGGATATGTGGGCTGTTGAAGCGCACGTCGAAGACGCCATGCTTCCCAAGGCGCAGCATCCTGGTTAGCCGTGGGCGCAAAGAGGTCAGGTGCGCCGGGGCGCAGCGAAAAATCGCCACGCCCCGGATTAGCAGAGAAACTCATGGTCACTGTGCCGGAGCCAAGGGCTGACCGAGTTCAGCGAGCAGAGAAGTAAACCACGGCTGAGAGATGTCGAAGGGCTTGCCACCGGCAATGCGCGGGAAGGCGATGGCAGCCAGCTGGTCATTGTTTTCTTCATCTTGGCCGATAACGCCGCTCTCACCACGCAGCGCACAATCAACTGCCAAATCACACATCTGCTTGATCAGAGCGAGATCTTCTTCGTGAGCCGCAGCTGCGCGAGAGTAGTAACCCGACTTCTGAACCATGACCTTTTCGGCACCGATAAGGGCCGCAAACTTACGAGCGAACCACTGACCGGGATTGATGGTATCAAGCTTGACGTGACCGAAGGGATCGCGCTGAACCTCTTCGCCGTTGGCTTCCATCTCGGCAATGATTTCGGGGAGACCAGCACCCTCAGAGAGGAAGATGTTGACGTTCCCCTGCTCGTCCATGATTGCCTTCAGACGTGCAGCTTCTCCAGCAATATCAAGTGCTGCCTCGGGAACGTAGACGCCGTGGACATCCCAGCGCTCGCGGGTGAGCCCCAGCGAAGGTGCCCAGCGCTTCGTCTGGAGCAGCTCATGGTAGCGACGTGCAGTTTCTGCGGTCAGGTAGCCACAGTTACGCCCCATGCACTCGTGGACGATGAGCATACGGGGGTTGGAACGGTGCTCACCGATGACGTTGAATGCGAAGCGCGCGCCCTCGTCCGCTGCCGTCCACGCACCCAGGGACTGACGGATCGGAATCACGTCATTATCGATGGTCTTGGGCAGACCAACAACGGTCAGTTCGTAGTTGTGCTCGTGCAGGTAGGCAGCGAGGTCTGCGGCGGTCGTGTTTGTGTCGTCACCACCAATGGTGTGCAGAACATCAACACCATCCTTGCGGAGCTGCTCGGCAGCAAATGCAAGCGGATCGACACCTTCTTCAACGAGGCCGCGCTCCACAAGGTTCTTAGCATTGGTCAGCTTGACGCGAGAATTACCGATGGGTGAGCCACCAAACTCGCGAAGAATACCTGCGTTACGGCGTCCTTCTTCGTCGACGACAACATAGTTACCGGTTAGAAGGCCGTGGTAGCCGTACTGGTAAAGAATGATCTCAACGTCGGGAGCGACCTGGGTGTAGCGCTCAATGAGATCACCAACAGCGGCCGAAAGACACGGGGCAAAGCCACCAGCGGTCAAGAGGGCAACACGACGAACCGTCATGGGTAAACCTTTCAGTCTTCTTCGCGCACATCAAACGACCTGCGCCACGTACTTATCTTATCGAGTGCGGGATTACTTCGCTTTATCGGTCCACGAGAGATGACAAGCGTACAACTGAAGTTTTGCTTAGTTTTCTTCCTCGTGAAGTTCTTCCTCCGTTGGAGTGGGAACTTCGACCTCAGGGGCAACTCGTCCGCCGGGTGCAGTCTTTCCGTTCGAAGGCACAGGTCCGTCGAAAGCGCCTTCTGCGGCAAGCTGGGCCTTAACATCCGCGGCGTACAAGTCGACGTATTCCTGTCCGGACAAAAGCATGAGGTTGTACATGATTTCATCGGTGATAGCACGTAGGACAAAGCGATCACGGTCCAGGCCCTTGTAACGGCTGAAATCGAGGGGTTCACCGATCACCATTCCGATATTGGTTCGCGAAGGAATCTTCTGCCCGATGGGCTGGGCCGCGTGTGTTCCAATCATCGCAACGGGGATGACGGGGGCTCCGGAAAGCAGCGCTAATCGCGCTACGCCAGTCTTTCCACGGTACAGACGACCATCGGGACTACGAGTCCCTTCGGGGTAGATTCCAAAAAGTTCGCCTTCGCCGAGGCGCTTGAGACCTGCCTTCAGTGCGGCTTCAGATGCGCGACCACCACTGCGATCGACAGGAATGGTGCCGACGGCGCGCATGAACTCCTTCGTTGCCCATCCCTTGAGCCCGGTTCCGGTGAAGTAGTCGGCCTTGCCCATGAAGACAACCTCACGGTCGATCATCATGGGAAGAAAAACCGAGTCCCACACGGCATTATGATTCGATGCCAAGATCGCGGGACCTGTTTCAGGGATGTTCTCTTTCCCTCGAATCCAGGGCCGGTAAGCAGCTTTGAGAATCGGAGTGCCCGTCAGCTTTAAGGCTTGATACAGACCCATGTTTCCTCCACCGGTGTCAACCGCTAGCATCGTCGTTATGGTCAATGGTTCTACTGTACAGCCCGAGCCTACTTTTTCCGCAATGGTTCCACGGTGGTTGGACGCTGCATGGCTCGTTGTCGACCTTGAAACGACCGGGCTAGGTGACAAGGATTCGATTATCGAAATCGGGGCCGTGATCTACGAAGAAAAGCAGGTTATTGATACTTTTTCTGCTCTTGTCAATCCGCATCGTCCTCTCCCCTCCTTTATCACTTCTTTGACGGGACTCGACGACGCGGTGCTCGCACAAGCTCAGGATCTAAGTGCAGTGTTCCCGCGTTTTAGTAGCTGGCTTGAAGGCGCGTATCAGCACCGCAAGCTTGCTGGATTAATTGCCCATAATGTCTCTTTTGATTGGGGTTTTCTGGCCCGCGCCCAGCAGCAGTGCAACTGTTGTCTTCCGCCGCTTCCCCCCTATGACACTTTGTCTTTAGCTCGCTATGCCTTGCCGAAACCAGCAGTTGATAACCATCGATTAACAACCTTGCGCAAGCACTTTGAATTGGGTGGCAGCCAGCATCGTGCACTTGACGATGCGCTGGCCACAGGACTGCTGTTCTACAAGTTATGCGAGCATGTAGAAAGTCTTGAGAAAGATCCACTTGCCCACTGCTCCCCTGCGTATCCTCTATCCGCATAATTTTCGAGGCCGCACGTGTTTGACGTTGGAAAACGACGAGTTCCAGAGTTTCTTTGCACGAGAGTATCCACGAGCTCGAATACGGTCAGAAGAGGTCATGTCCTTCGCCTCATCGTTTGACCGCGCGCTGCGCGTTTCAACGACGCTGACGCAGAAGTCCTGCAAGAGCTTCCTGAAGTTCTTGCGAATCAAAAGGCGCGCTCACGATGCGGCTAGCGCCAGCCCAAGTTGCGAGCCACTGATCCTGCGGGCGCGCGGTCAGCATGAGGATCGGTGGAAGATTCTCACGGGTATTCGCCAGTTCTTTGGCGACCGACATACCGCCTTCTTTTTGTGTCTCTCCGTCAAGCACGAGGACGGCAATATCGTGGGAATCGACGAGTTCAAAGACACCGAAAGAGGTTGCAGCCTCAAGCCATTCAATGGGAGCAGTATCTTTAGAGGCCTTGAATCCGACGCCCGTGATCACTGCCTGGCGAGTGGACGAATTATCACTGAATACCAAGACCTTCACTGGCGTTTCACTCACGATGCGCTCCTCAACGCTAAGAAATCATTACTCAGGGTATTCTAACCACTTTTAAATGCGGAAGTGGGGAGTTGGTTTTCCAACTCCCCACTCGCGTTGTCTTCAGGCGATACACGGCCATTGCCGCGGAATTTACTTCGCGGGAATCACCGCGATGATATCCACGACAACTGCCTGAGAAGCCGCGCCTTGAGTTGTATCTCCAGCACCAACAAGAAGCACACGTGAACCAGCAGTGAAATCGACGAGCTGATTCCCCTGTGCGACAGTCGTCACTTGACCGCCAGCCTCGCTCCAGCTGGATTGAGTCTTGCTATCAGCACCGAAAGTGGCGCCGACTGCCTGGTATACGACGGTCGAGCCGATAGTGACCTTCTCGCCCTTGCCTTCCGCGATGACGATCTTAGCGTCTTCAGTGGGGGCACTTTCACCGAAAGTGATCTTCGGTTCGCTTCCCAAGTCACCGGTCACGGTAATTCCTGCGGGAAGTTCGTTTCCAGTCGGTGTCGCCTTGGTCAATGCCGAAGTGTCTGAGGGGTTAACAGTACCCAAGATATCGACGACGAAGACCAAGTCAGCGTTTGCCGGAATGGACGAGCCTGCACCTTTAGCCCCATATCCCCACTGTGATGGAATAACGAGCTCAACGCGATCACCAACGCGAGCTCCAGCCAGACCATACTTCCAGCCTTGAATAACCTGATTCAGACTAAAGGCAATCGGGGTGCGTCCATCAGCAAAGGAAGAGTCAAAAACCGTGCCATCTTTGAAAAGAGCGCCCGCGTAGTTGACCTGGACGATGTCATCCAAGCCGACAGTTGCACCATCGCCCTGGTGCAGGGTTTTCACCAGAATCGCGTCGCCGACCGATCCTGATCCAGCCTTAATTTCCGGCTTTTCACCGAATCCTCCGGTGACCTCCGGGAAATTTCCTTGACCGGAGCGATCGACCTCCGGCTGATCTGCTGATGATGAAGCCGATGAAGACGCGCTTGTTGACGCACCTGCCGAGGCCGATTGGGAATTCTTGGATTGCCCCGAGCACGCGCTCAGTGCCAGGGTGCAGCTCAGTAGGAGGGCACCGAAAACAGTAAGCTTCTTCACTTTTCTCCGATCAGGCGAAAGATTCGCCGCATGCACAGGTGTTCTGCGCATTGGGGTTGTCAATAGTGAATCCCTGGCGTTCGATGGTGTCAGAGAAGTCGATCGTTGCGCCCGCAAGGTAGGGAACGCTCATGCGGTCAACAACAACCTCAACGCCGTCGAAATCGCGAACGGCGTCACCATCGAGCAAACGATCGTCAAAGTAGAGCTGGTAGATCAGTCCGGAACAGCCTCCGGGTTGGACCGCGACGCGCAAGCGAAGGTCATCACGACCTTCCTGCTCGAGAAGGCTCTTGACCTTCTGTGCGGCGACATCAGTCAAGATAACCTCGTGGGTTGCAGTCTCAGTGGTGTTCTCAGACATGCTGCTCCTTCATGTGTTGGGCTTGTAGCTAATGGTTCTAGCCTAAGGCTAGTCATGGATTGATGCCATTTTCTAAGCTGAGAGCGAGGACTCATTTAATTCGCCCACGTTCGCGCAGCTCGCTGACCAAGAGTTTCAAAATCCTCGTTTTCGTCAGTTAAGACTCCGTGAATTCCCCACTCGGCTCGCTCATGAGCTGAAAGCGATGAACTCCGACCAATCGCGAGAACCGGAAGGGCGAAACGTGCCGCGGCCTCGGTGAGCGTTGGGAGTGTCGACTCGGCGAGGAATGGAGAGTGCAATTCCGGCTCAAGAATAATCACAAGGTCAACCTCAGCAAGGCGGGATTGGAGATTCGTATGGTACGCAAGGAAATCCCCGTCGGACATTAGCCTGCCTCCCAGCACCGAGATCACAGCCGCCGCTCCCCCGCTTGCGCCTGACCCTGCGATACGCCCGGGTTCCACTAACGAGGCCGACTGACCGCGGAGGGGAAGATACGGTTTTGCGACTTGGTGCAAAAGGCTCATCCATTGGCGATTAAACTCAGTATCCGTATCGTTTCGCGGGGTCAGGTTGGGATTGAGAGCAAGTGTCGACGAAGGACCAAAGAGAGGCCTAGCACTCGAAAAAGCAGCGTAGAAATTGCCGCGCCTGCACAATAGTCGTGACTGCTCGATCGCGGAGAAAAACCAATGGTCAAAGTCAGAAGAATCTGTGCGACTGAGTCCTGAAAGTCCCTCGAGAAAGGCAACTCCCCCGTCGGTGTGCGCGAGATGCCCACCCTCTACAACAGGAGTTTTTCCTGCAAGAATCGCTGCGCGATAGCACGCACCTAAAACTTTGAGGTCTGCCTCCTCGGCAGTTGAAAGCACGGCGACCTCCGCGTGAGAGCGCATGGCCTCGACAAAGGCACGCCCGGGGCCGAAGGGGGCACAGCGCGTCTGCCAACTCGGCGCAAGGGATTGAAAACCCCGCGCAAGTAAATCAAGGGCGGGGAGAGGATTAATATCCCCTCCCCAATGCCCCGAAATCAGAACTTGACCCACTTACTTCTGCGCCAAGCGTGTCAGCACCAAGGCCTCGGCGAGCACAGCAGCTTTCAGGTCGGAGAGCGATTGAGACTCATCCTCAGAGTGCGCATTTGTCAGAGGATCTTCAACGCCGGTGACGACGACCTGTGCGTGAGGGAAGGTCTCTTGGAACTCTGAGATGAAGGGGATCGAACCACCAACGCCAATATTGACGGCCTGAACACCCCAAGCATCAGTAAGTGCCTGCTTGACAACATGAGAGACCGGAGAATCGACATCGGCAAGGTATCCGGGTCCAAGATCTCGATCAGAAATCTCCACGCGGGCGCCGAAAGGTGCATGCTCGAGCAAGTGCTTTTCGATCGCATCCATTGCTTGACGCGGGTCCACACCGGGAACCGTACGCATTGACAGACGGAAACGAACATGGGGAATGATTGTGTTTGAAGAATTCGCAACCGAAGTCGTATCGAATCCGATGAGCGACACCGAAGGCTTAGTCCACGTGCGTGCTGCCAAATCACCGCTGCCGGCGAGACGGACCTGATCGAGCATTCCGCTGGCTGCGCGGAACTCATCTTCGGGCCAATCGACCTCGGCGTGGTCGTCCCCGCCCAAGCCCTCAACAACGATATTTCCTTCCGTGTCGTAGAGGGAGGAGACGAGCAGAGCAGCACAGGTAGCGGCATCAATCATTGGGCCGCCAAACATTCCCGAGTGAACCGCGTGATCGGCAATCGTCAGGTCAACGGTAAATGCACAATTACCGCGCAAGCTGGTCGTCACTGCGGGTTCTCCGACCTTCCAGTTGTCGGAATCGGTAACGATAATAACGTCTGCCTCGAGCTGATCACGGTAGGTCTCGAGGAAGTGCGTAAAGGAGGGAGATCCGATCTCTTCTTCGCCTTCGATGTAGACGACGACATTCGCGCGCAGATCCTTGCCAAGGAGGGATAGAGAACCAAGGTGGACAATGACACCTGCGCCATCATCTGACGTGCCACGGCCATAGATACGATCGCCCTTGACAACCGTCTTCCACGGATCAGAGTGCCAACGTGCGAGGTCACCCGTGGGCTGGACGTCATGGTGCGCGTAGAGCAAGACTGTGGGGGCACCCTCAATGTGCGCAGAGCGCGCAAGAATTGCAGGCTTGCCCTGTACTCCCTCAGGAGTGGTCACCGAATGAATCTGGGCATCCATACCCAGTGCTTCGAAACGAGAACGAATATGTTCAGCCGAGCGTTCAACGTCGGCATTGTGAGACGGATCCGAAGAGACCGAAGGGATTGCAACAAGCTGTGAAAGCTCGTCGACCAATTGGGGGAAGAGCGCATCGAGGCGCTCACGAAGTTCGTCAATAGCCATGTATCTAAGCGTATCCCTTCTAGGGCCACCTCTATCAGTGCGCGGTTAAAGCCTGGTCAATGTGCCGATCGACTCTGCTATCTATTACCCTTAGAAGTGTGTTGAGTTCAAAGAAGTCAGAACCCGAAGAAACGCCTGAAACTCGCGCTCCGAGTGACCGTACAAAGAGCGGTCCGACTCCTACGCGCAAGGCTGCGCAGGCTCGTAATGACCATTCCTTAATCGTCGCTGATCGTAAAGCGGCTAAGAAGGCCGCGCGTGAGCGTGCACGTGCCATGCGAGCTGAACGCGACCGCCTCGAGCAAGAAGCCTTGATTACCGGCGACGAACGCTATATGCCTCTGCGTGATAAGGGCACAGTCAAGCGTTTTGCCCGCGACTGGATCGATGCTCGTCGCTCGGCATCGGAATTCGTGTTCCCTGTGATGATCGTGTTCTTTGTCGTCTTCTTCGCAGTGTCTTTCTTCTCTTCGACTTCAGAGCTTGCTCAGCGCGCACTCTTCATCGTTATGCTGGTCATGTATGGGCTGTTCTTGATTGCCGTCGTTGAGTCCACGATTGTCTGGCACAAGATCAAGCGCAGGCTTGGTGAAGTTCACCCGCGTGAGAAGATCCCGCGCCGTATGTGGTTCTATGTTTTCTCGCGGGCCATCATGCTTCGCCCGTGGCGTTCGCCTCGCCCGCAGGTCGCTCGCGGGCAGTTCCCAACGAGGTAGCCAAGATCTAGGTTTTTAAGTGGTAGGTATCAGCTGTTGCTGATACCTACCACTTCACTTTTATCCACAGGGCAGCCATTAATTCGGCGTTTTCCACAGGATTGTTCAGTGCCCCGCCGCGCAGCAATGTGCAAGCGCACACTGATCCCATCACTCTTCACGAAAGGACCTTTCCGATGGCATCCCATCCTTTTGCGTCACTACCAACGAGCGGCCTGTACGGAGCTCCCGGTTGGATCGAAGCCAATGGCATTTTACAACTCATGCATCCCTATGTTGACTCCCCCAGCACCTGTGCAGACTTTGCACGTTTTTCAGGCCTTAACGGACGTATCGCACAAGAAGTACTTCCTCTTCTCCCCGTTTATAACCTTGCTGATCGCCAAAACAACGCACCGCCACTCGAGTCGTTCTTTGAGGCAGCATTCGCTGATTCGCATGTACTGCTCGGAGGCTATCTGGTTCTTTCTCCGCGCTGGGACGAACGAATGAGCATCGATTCGGTGTACGTCGAGGACTCCTCAGCTCGTGACTATCAAGACTCCCCCTGGGCGCTCATCTATGAAGATGGTGTGTGGGAACGCCTTCAAGAACGACTGGGATTCGACGGCTATTGCAGGCCGGATGAATGTGAACCGATTGCGTGTATGGACGAGGCTCACGGTCCAGGTTGGTGGCTTTGGTGGGACTGATGCGGGCTAGCAGGCGTGGCACAATGAGGGAATGCTCATTGAACTAACGGCCCTATCAGCACAAGATGATCCTCGACTTGCCGATTACATCTCTATGACGGATGTCAATCTTCGTAAAAGTCTTGAAGTTGAGCGCGGCTTATACATGGCGGAATCCACGAACGTTATCATTCGCGCTCTTGAGGCAGGGCATCGCCCGCGTTCCCTAATGATGGCACCACGTTGGCTCCCCGACTTTGAGCCCCTTCTTCAACAATTCTTGGGCGCGCCAGACGGCGGAGATACTCCAATCTTTATCGCTCCCGAGGAACTACTCGAATCGATTACAGGATTTCACCTCCACCGCGGCGCGCTCGCTGCAATGCAACGCCCTGAGCTTCAACCGGTCACTGAACTGCTCAGTTCCTTGGGAGAAGGCCCTAAACGCGTACTGATCTTAGAAGACCTCGTCGATCATACGAACGTCGGTGCAGCGTTCCGAAGCGCTGCCGCATTGGGCGCCGATGCCGTCCTCGTCACCCCGCACTGTGCAGATCCTTTGTACAGGCGCTCAGTACGCGTATCCATGGGCACTGTATTCCAAGTCCCATGGACCAGAATCGATAAGTGGCCAGCAAAGGATGAGCTCCATGGAGCAGGTTTTACTCTCGCCGCTCTTGCATTGAGCGATGATTCCGTAAGCCTTGACGAATTCATCACGATGCCGGCGATGACCGCAGCGAATGCACGTCTCGCACTCATCATGGGCACCGAGGGTGACGGCCTCAAAAAGGCAACAATCGCCCAGACTGATTATGTTGTTCGAATTCCCATGATGGGTGGGGTTGATTCACTCAATGTTGCAGCAGCGAGTGCGGTTGCCCTGTGGGCAACACGCACGATTGGAAACTAAGCACGCCCAGAGAGCTCAGCAACGATTTGGGCAATAACCTCGACGCACTCTTCCCAGCCAGCGACAGGACGCGTTGGATACCCCGCAGCCTTAACCGGGTAGTCATTCCCGGCCTCGTCAAGACGATCACCAATGAAGAGCATGTCCTGTGGGGCAATTCCCGTCATCTCAACAAGCTTCGCCATTCCGTAGGCTTTATCGATGCCACGACGGGTGATGTCGACCGACGTTGAACCGCCTGCACGCACTTCAAGATCAGGAACGTCCAAGGCGACAGCATCTCGCAGCTTACGCTTTTTGTCTCCACTGGGATCCCATGCGCGCTTCGCCTCGAGAGGAGCCTGCTGGCCTAGCGCAGAAAAAGTGATCTGTGATCCTCGGTCTTCAATAATCTCGCCCCATGGCTTTGCTTCCCACACACCTTGTTCATGGGCGCGATGACGTAGTGACTCAATTGCGCGCGCACGTTCGTCCTGGCTCAAATCATTCGCATAGACCTGATCCCAGCTGGAGTGCTCGCCATTCCAGCGGTAGTAACGGGTACCGCAGGTTGGCATGAGGTGAAGTTTCGAGAGTTGCTCGGAAGTTGCATCCAGATTCTCCAACAACTGTGCGCGAAATTGGCCGAACTCCCCACCTGAAATGACACACACAGGAACGACATCTAAAAGTGCGCGTAGTTGCTCAGCCATCGGAGATGGAAGCGCAGACTTCGAAGGAGCCAATGTGTCATCAAGGTCGAAAGCTACGAGGCGCATGCTATTCCCTTATCGCGAGTTGGGCTCCGTAATAGGAGCGGTCGTTTCAGCCTCGTCTTCGCCGGGAGTCGGCAGGAGTCGGAGCATCACGAGTGAAGCAACAAGCCCTCCCCATACCAAAAGCACGGTGACGAGCATCATGATAATAGCAGCGGCGTTCATTCCATCTCCTGGTCAGTGGTGGTTGTCGAGGTGCGCTGAGGATGCGACCAGGGAACAAGTGTCAGAATCGCAGAGGCGATGAGGGCGAATGCCACCGATCCCCATCCGAAGATCGTCACTAAGTAGGTCGCATATTCGTCGTACCCGTTTCGCACACTCTTAATCACTGAAGAAATGAGCATGAATGCGAGAACGGCGGGAATAACAATTCCAACCAGAAAATCCCAAACGGGCGGTATCGACGGGGCAGAAACGGAATTGAGGTGCTTGCGCAGCCCCGCCAAACGGGGGCGAACCAAAGCAGTAAAAAGCGTCATTGCGACCGCACAACCAACGACACCGACGTTGTTGATGAAGTTATCGACGATATCGAGTGTGTTGAGTCCTGAACGGGTCCCAAACAAGGCCAGTGAAATCACCGTTGCCGGGATTCCCATAACCAGCGAGGCCTTAACCGGTTGCAACGCAAACTTATCCTGCAGCGCGCCAGAAACAACCTGAAGCAGCGAAAGCAAGGAAGTGATACCCGCCAAGACAAGCGAGGAGAAGAAAAGCACACCGAAGAGAGGCCCTCCGGGCATCATCGAAACGATCTTCGGGAAGGTTACGAAGGACAGAATCGGACCCCTCAATCCCTGGAGTTCAGAAACTGCAACTCCTTGCGTGTGAGCCATAAAACCAAGGGCTGAGAAGACACCGATACCTGCAAGAATCTCAAAGGAAGAATTCGCAAATCCCGCGACCAGAGCGGTGCCGGTCACATTCGAGTTCTTCTTGAGGTACGAGGCGTAGGTCAGCATGATGCCGAAGCCGACGGAGAGCGAGAAGAAGATTTGCGCAAATGCTTCAATCCACACCTTGGAGTCAGTCAACGCACTCCAATTCGGTGTGAAGAAAGCGTTGAGTCCTTCAAGCGCACCAGGAAGGAAAAGTGCGCGCACGACGAGTGCCAAGAAGAGGAACACAAGCAAGGGAAGGAAGATCTTGTTTGCCTTCTCGACACCCTTGGAGACACCGAAGGAGACAATCAGCAGGATGCAGATCCACACAAGGAGGAGCGGCACAGAGACAGCTAGGACTGGCGTCCATGAGAATTCCTTGGATCCGACGGTTCCAAGGAAGGACGAAAGGAAGAAGGTCTTCGAATCGTCTCCCCAGGCCTCGTTAATCGAATAAACAACGTAGCTACTCGACCACGCGACAACAGCCGCGTAGTAGGTGATGATCACGAAGCAAATAAAAACGCAGAACCAGCCAAGGAATTCACCCTTGGCGCTCATCCGACGAAATGCCCACGGCGGTGTTCCACGGAACTTGTGGCCCACAGCGTACTCAAGCCACAGGATCGGAATACCGGCAAAAAGCAAGGCAACGAGGTAAGGAACAAGGAATGCTCCACCACCGTTGGTGTAGGCAACTCCTGGGAATCGCCAAATATTACCCAAACCAATCGCGGAACCGATTGCTGCCAGTAAGAAACCAGTTTGGCTGGTCCACGTATCGCGCGTGCGTCGTTTTGCAGTTGGTGCTGCTGTGCTCATGGAGACGTTTCCTTCCCTTTTACAGGGCCAAACCTAGTAACGTCTCATGCTCCGGGCAATCTTATTCCATCATGCGAAACGCGTTCGAATAGCTCGATATCCCCAACAGACAGCGAAAACCGCGGTTACCACGCACACAATAGACGCACCCGCAGGCAGGTCCAAGGACCACGACAAATAGATTCCGACGATTGAACTGAGAACGCCAATAGTGATGGCTCCCCACATCATTGAATGCAATGAGTTCATCAGCAAGCGTGCGCTGGCAGCCGGCGTAATTAAGAGCGCAAGGACCAAAATATTGCCGATAATCTGAACGGAAATCACGACTGCCCCCGCGACACTGATATAGACCAAAAGATCTAGAGCCATGACTGGCAGCCCCGCGACTCGCGCACTCTCCCGGTCAAGGCTGACCGCAACGATCTCCTTGTGAAAAAACGCAAAGACTCCCACGATCAGAGCTGATGCAATGAGAACAAAAGGCACTTCGGAAGCTGGGATACCCGTCAGCGAACCGAAAAGAAAGTCTTGGAGCGAGCCAGCGTAACCGGGCGCCCAGGAAATAATCACCAAACCAAGACCAAAAGCCCCAACGAAGAGCACACCAATGATTGAGTCTTCCTTCAAGCGCCGATTTTGCGAAAGAAGTGCAACGAGCACAGCAGTTCCCACTCCTGCAAGCGTTCCGCCGAGCACCAGAGATCCCGAGCACACAAAAGCGATGGCGAGTCCCGGGAAAACTGAGTGTGCTACGGCATCTCCAATGAATGACATTCCACGCAAAACGACATGACAGCCGACGAGGGCGCACACACAGGCAGCAACGCATGTAACAAGCACTGCACGCGGCAAGAACGCTAACGCGGGATTCATTAAATCGTTCAGAAAATCGATAATGCTCAGCACTCACATCACCCCGAGGACTTTCAACAAGGGATTCGAGGGTCGAATATCAAAGGTGCGCATCCACACCTGAGGGTCTTGAATCTCCTCCGGTTTTCCAGAGGCAATAACCGTCGAATTCAGGAGGAAGAGCCGGTCGCAAGCATCGATTGCCCCAAGAATGTCATGGGTTGTCATGACAATGGCACAACCGCTGCGTGCAAGCCCTTGAAAGACATCGATCAGGCTTTCTTGAGTGGGCATATCGAGGCCGGTAAAGGGTTCATCCAGCAAAAGCAGCTTTGGACGCAGAGCAAGAGCCCTCGCGACCAGAACGCGCTGACGCTGACCACCCGATAGCTCACCGATGACTCGCTCCCCCAGCTGCGCCAAGCCAACCTGATGCAGTGCTTCTTCAACCGCGCGATGATCATCAATGCGAGCTCTACGTCCCCATCCAATCCGACGGGAAAGCGCGCTGAGGACAGCTTGGCGGATGGTAATCGGGAAATCCCATGCAAACTCATGACGCTGCGGAACGTAGCCGACTGCGCGAGGCTGTAGCGGCGCCCCCATTGAAGTAATGTGCCTTGAGCGAGATGGGATCGCACCCAGAATTGCTCGCAAAAGAGTCGTTTTTCCGGCACCATTGGGGCCAATCAGCGCACAAAATTCTCCGGGAGCAACAGTAAGCGAGACCGATCTCAGTACCTCGCGCCCAGGGTAGGACACATCAAGCTCGCAAATATCAAGGGCCGACACAAGCTTCTCATCATCCATCAGGCATCGTCCTCAGATCCGAAGTCACGGCGAACTTCCTCGCGCGCTTCCTCAATCTGTGCCCGCGTCTTCTTCGTACGACGCGCAACAAGCACGAAGGCGATCACTCCCAAAGCAAGGCAGATCCCTCCGTAGATGAAGAATTCGCCGTTTCCCCCTGGCTCGCGCGTATCCTCGTGCGCGCTAGGTTGCTTGCTGGCCTTCGACGAGGCCGCGAGTGCAGTGGTCGTGAGCGCGCGGGCTTCTTCAACCTTGGCCTCGTCGCCGACGATGAATCGTAGTGTATCGGCCACACACCGCGGAGAGTCACTATCGCCAAAACACCAACGGACGCTCAGGGCATACGCACCAGGGGCAGAAAATGCCCAATTCGCATGAACATGAGTATTAGCTTCAACCCAGATATCGGATTGAGCAGAAGAAGTAGAGTCATACAAGACTTTCGGTGTCCCGAAAGCTCCATCTTGCAGGAAGAGCCACGCTTGACCGGGGCCTTCGAGATTCCCCAAGGTCATCGTCGCACCATTGCCCATCACTTTGATCAGTTCTGGGTCTTGAGTATTCCACCCTAACCAGATGACCTTGGGGTTTTGAGTCTGGGGGATGACCCAGTATGACTCACCTTCACGTGCATGCAGGAATGAATAGCTCGGGTCGGAGGGGACTGGGAGCTTTCCTGAATTCGTCACTCGAAATACGAGGCTGTCTAGCGGGCGCCAAAGCGGAGTCTCACCGGAGTCGTCACGTGCCAGGATCTCGGGTTTCGTTTCGACGATCTTTGGCCCCACGTCAACGTGACCGCGTTCGATGACTGCTTCTTCTCGAACGACCTGTTCTGAAGAGTCGACGTGTTGAGTTAAAGAATCATCTCCACGTGCCGGCAGTGACACACCAAAACTCGAACCGATGCCGAGAAGGATCGCCATTAAGCCCTGCATCGAACGCACATGGCCCTTACTGTTCATCATGAATCAGCCTTTCCTAAACACCGTGACAGAGAATGGGCGTTCGCCCGCATCATCTCGATATACGTTGGGGCTTGCGCGTCCAAGGTATCTCCGTAAAGTCCGCAGACCTGAACGCCGCTTTCTTCGGCAACCTGAGCGATAACGGGATGACGGCTGCGTTTTTGCGGTTCCAAGAAGACCGCCGTAATTTTCATGTTCTTCAAGGTCTGCGCAACACGTTTGCGGTCTACAATTGAGGCTTCGCTTCCGTCTTGAGCGCTCAGGTAACCAGCGATTTCAAAATTGTATGCGCGCGCCAGATAGGCATAGGCATCGTGAGTGGTGACAAGTTTCCTATCAAGCGGATCAATTCCCGCGATGGTCTGTGCGACCTCACGGTCGACATCGTCAAGCTTCGCAATATACGCCGAGGCATTGGCTGCGTATTGTGCACTGTGCTGGGGATCGCGCGTTGATAAGGCGTTTTCAATGACTCTCACGTAGGCCTGAGCGTTGTGAATGTCATGCCAGGCATGTGGATCGATGTCGCCGTGGACGTGTTTACCCAGCACTGCTTGGGGCAGAACATAGGCCTGGCCGTCCCCCGATCCGATGAATTCCCATCCCCTGCCTTTGGGAATTTCGCGCAAGGTGCGTGAAGGAACATCGATCAGTACACGCTCTAGGTCAAGGGAAGCAAGGGTGGAAGGAAGCCCATTGTCTGCCTCGGGTGCCTCCAATAGTGGTGCCCCCTCTGGGACCCCACCGTCTTTTTCTCGGTCGACCATCAGTGTTAGTGCACTCGACTTCAGGTCCACGGTAATGTCGCTGTGGCCTCGTCGGAGAAGAAATAGCCCACGTTCGCGGGCAACTTCTTCTGAATCGATCCCCACGGCGAAGGTCACGTGGGACGGGGGAAGCGCGATGGGCTCAGCGTCAGGGGTCACGCGCACGCGCGCTCGCAGATGCAGCGTGTAGATACCGGGCTGAGTAAAAACCCAGCTCATGTGTTGGTGTGCCCCAACGGGCAGAATTGAGGTATCTGTTTCCCAATGATTCCCACTATCAACACCATCGCGCGAGGCAAAAGCGATTTCGGGACTTCCGAAACTTGTCGTGATGTAGGCGCAGGCATGTCCTGGTCCCTCGACGCCAGTGACAGAGAGTTCGACCTGAGACGAGCGCTTTGCCCCAATCTGGCTTCCGTCACCATAGACTCGCATTCCGAGCCACGGGGTATCAAGGGAGCGATCTTCCACAAGGGGAATCAAGGTTCCACCAAACTTTGCGCTTTCTTCCGCAAGGGACAGTGAGAGAGCATCCTTGGGAAGATTCGCATCGAGCGCGCGGATCACTGAATGGTCCTCCAACATCAGGTAGTTCGTCACAGCAATATCCGCGTAAGCAATATCGCGAATACCTCTTAGACTCAGTTCCCACGAGTGCGGATCGGCGCTGTTGGGAATGAGTTGATGAACATCGACGTAATCCCCGCCCACATTTCGTGCAAAATCAGCCAAGATACCCGTTGTTGCAACGATGCTCACACGGTGCGACGAAGCATCACTCTGCGGCGCGCAGCCTCCAACTGCGCCAGCAAGAACGCACGTAGCAATAGCTGATACGAGGCGTACAAATTTCACTGTTTCACCCGCATATGCGTTGAGGTGACAATGCATCCGCATCCGACCAGCAGCGCCGCAACGACCATCGGGGCAAGCTCCACGGTGCCCGCGCCCGTTGATGCCAGAGTGCAGGGCTGTCCCGAGGCCGTGCGGCCGACGATTGCGTAAACCATCGGTCGCCCGTGTTCTCCAGTTCCGCCGGCTGCAACTAGGGATCCAACAGATCCACTTCCGCTTCCACGCAGGTTTTCGCCACGAGGCGTGACATTCATGGCGATCGTCAGCTGGTAGGAACCCGGCTCGGTGAACACCCAGTTTTGGTGGGCATGAGTATTGGCAGGCAGGGTATAGCTTGTTCCCGCACCATCGAAAACGTGAATACCAATTCCTGCGCCCAGGCTTCCCGACTCAAATACTGCGACATTTCCGGGGCCCTGAACATCGAGGAGAGAGAAACGAACCTGGCCGCTGGTTTCAGTAACGATTTCCTCGCGTTGCGAGTTCATTCCAAGCCATGGAACGCCTCGGATTTGGGTGGCAGGGATCATCCACACGTCTTGTCCCACGCTCGCGGCGTAGCTGAGCACCTCAGGCGCCTTGATCTTGGCTCTCTCCCCCAGCGCAAAGGTCATTGATGCGGGGTCTTTCCACACTGCAGGTACAGCTCGGTCGTCCTTAATTCGCGCAACCAATTGCCCGTTTTCAATAGCCGGTCCCAGATCAAAGTGACCGTCGGTAATTCCACTTTCACTACCAACGTGAACGTTCAGTGTCGTTACCGCTTGGTTTGGAGTCTCGTTATCGCTGCGGATTCGCGAAATTTCATCCTCGTTTGCTTCGCGAGTAATCCGGGTGGGGATACAGCGCTCAGTACCTACGCGCTGTGGTGCGTCACGCGTGAGTGATTCTTCTTCACCTGTTCTCCCCGCATCAACTGCAGGGGGAAGAACTACCCCGCTCTCAACCTCTGAGTTGTGCGGCGCCACGCTCGGGGCAGTGCCAACCTCAATGAGATAGTGAGCGCTGCGCGTCGTTTCAAAGGAACCATCGTTTCGATAGGCACGTGCCTGAACGCTCAGCTCGTAGCTTCCCGCTTGGGAGAAGGCCCAATTCGCGTGAGTGTGCGAGAGGTAATCTTGGACGATTGTCGCACCGTTTGGATCTAATTCGTAGCCTCCGGAACGCAGTCGCGACATACGCCCCTGGGCAAAGTCTTCGGTCCACAGCGAAATGCGTCCCCCCTTGGAATTTGTGTAGGAAACATCAAATTCAACGCGCTCGAAGCCCGCAGGAGCAAGAGAAAGAACATCCCACCCGGGCCACGGCAGAGTTGCATCTTGAGTTTGCGGGAGGAAATATCCACTTCCCCCAGCAACAACGTCTTGGGGAAGAGAATGCTTGAGCGCCGAAGAAGGAACGACAAGGCGGATGTCTTCTGCTTCGTGTTGTACTCCCGATCCGGTGACATCTTCCATAACTTTAAGAAGAGGATGCCCCGATTGGTCGAGCGTCATATAGAAGAGGTCAATGTGTCCGCGATCAAGACTGAGACGGCGCTCGGCTAAGTTCGCCCCAACGCTCGGTTGTGCTTGAGGACTGATTGCCGAGGCCACCCCGCTTTCGCGCACCTCGTATCCCTGCGGGACGGGCGCGGTAGCAGCGCCACTTTGAGCGTCCTTATTGTCCTCAGTGTTCTTCGCGCTGGATGGAGTATCTGCGCTTTCAATGCTCGCAGTGAATTCGGCCTCGGAAAAGAAGGAAGGATCGCTTCCCTCGCCCACTTCATGAATGCGAAGTCGAAGCGAGCGAATACCAAGGTCAGCGAAACGGAGCTGTACGTGCCCCAACACAAGATCCTCTTTCCCAATTTCTAGGGAGAATCCTCGGTAGGTGAATTTAGCGGCGTCGCTCTTTTCCTCAACTGCGTTACCGAAGCGACGTTGCCCATTACTTTCAATACTCAATGCGGCAGGTGCGCTTTCTTCTTCAGCTGTGCCCTCAGTATGAGTAGTCAATTCAATGAAATAGCGAACTCCTTGGATGAAGAGCGAAGGATCCAGCTCGACGCCGAGTTCATAGCCTTCAGCAAGGCCATGCGTTTCATCGCGCTCAACCGAAGTCGTCTGAAGCCTCAGTGCACCATCGCGAAGAGGTAGCTGCGTGCCATTGTCCCCCGAGGCGCACAGCTCAATACCACTTCCGCTATTCCCCACCCCTTCGCATGCCGCGATCTGAAGAGCACTTCCCAGCAGGGGTTCCTCTGGGGAGGAGGAAAGACTATCCGCTCGAGCCGGGGCTGGAAGAAGGATCCATGCCCCCATCACTGCAATAGTGACGACAAGCGAAACGAAGGTGCGCGCTACCCTAGGGCACAATGCTGACATGACCAACTCTCTAGAATGATAATCGTTCTCATTACCATTAAAGAGGTTGTCCCTACCCTAAGTCAAATGGATCATGACGCTCCGGCTAAGCTGCTTAGTTAAATCCCAAGACCCACTGCGAAATGTGGTAGCCCGACATAATTACCGCGCGTCCAGGCTTCGAACGCAAGGTAATCAAACGCCCAAGAAGATCTCGGCGGACCGCTCGATACGCCTCCGGCTTCTTCGTCTCTAGCTGCGCCCATAGCTCATCCTTACGGGCCGCATTCTCTTCCGTTCCCGAACGCAAAAGCATGACCGTACAGATCACACAGTTAATCCGCAGGTAATGGACAAGGTAGCGGTACAGTTTCGACGGAACAGCATCGGGATGAGGAATTGCATCAACCATTGCAGCATTTACACGCAGCAACTGATCAACACGCGAAATCATCACTTGTTCATTGACCGACTGATCATCACGCCCGATGAAGTAGCGATAGAGGTCAACATCGAGGTATTCGAAAGTGCGCACAGCGATGAGGGGCACGAAGGAATAAATGAAGTCGACGTAGAAAGTGTGCGTCGGGAGTACTAGTCCACACTCGCGTACAAGCTCCGTACGCAAAATGAGCGCATGCATCATCAGATATTGGTCGTAGCGGCAGCGCTTGACCTCGTCCCAGCTCACGACTCGATCACGGGGCATCACATTGCCATAGCGGATCACTGCTTTATGGGATTTTCCCTGCTTTTCATAGACATAATTAGCGACCAAAAGATCAAGAGCTTCCCCTTGCTCTTCGCGAAGAGCCAAGCGCTCAAGGGCGCGTTTCAGCGCCAGGCGATCCAACCAGTCATCTGCGTCGAGGATTTTGAGGTAGCGCCCACGCGCCGAGGCAATACCAGCATTAACAGCGCCGCCATGGCCAGCATTCTCCTGATGAATAACACGGATATGCTCGGGATCACGAGCCGCCCATTCGTCAGCGATCTGAGCGGTTTTATCGGCAGAGCCATCATCAACGATGAGCACCTCAACTTGCTCAAAGCCACGCACTGAAGTCACTGCACGATCAATGTAGTCCTGTGCGTTGTAGGCAGGGATCACGACTGTTAACAAAATGTCTGGTTCCACGCATTGAATACTAGTCTATGCACCCAAAATTCTGACGTAATTCCCTGAACACAGGAGCACTTTCGCGTTATCCTTGGCCTAAGGGCTAAATCGCAATGGGGAGGCATCATGAGCCAAGCAGAAACCATCCTGAACGCACTTGGTGGTTGGGATAACATCACCGATCTTCAGCATTGCATCACCCGCATTCGCGTTGATTTCAAGGACGACTCAAAGATTGACGAGGCTGCACTTCGCGAAGCCGGCGCCTTTGGTGTTGTCGTGGTAGGATCCCACGCCCAGATCGTCATGGGACCGCAAGCAGAAGAAATCGCTGAGGAAATCTCTTCACTCAAGTGAGTTTCGAGCTCCACTCCCCCATTTCAGGGACGCTTCGACATCTCAATACGCTCGCGGACCCCGTGTTCGCTGAGGAGATCATGGGTCCTGGCTTTGCCGTCACACCAGGAAACGAGCGTCGCTTGTTGGTGTGTGCTCCTACGGATGGCATCCTCACGCACCTACTTCCTCACGCCTGTGCAATTACTCGTGCGGACGGACAGCAGATTCTTGTCCACTTGGGTATTGACACCGTGAAGCTTGGCGGAGAAGGTTTTACAAGCATGCGCGGCCTTGGGGACGAAGTCAGTGCTGGTGACCTGTTGATCGCATGGGACACTGCGCTAGCCCGCGAGGCGAACTACCCGCTTGACGTTATCGTTGTGGTCTTGCACCCACCCACTACATATCTCGAGAACGTCCCTGCAGATCGTTCACCGATTAGAACACTGATGCCCGGCGCACGAGTGCACCGGGCATCAGAAGACAGCTAAGTTCACTTAGTGCACATATCGATTCACCTTCGAGAGGAAGGCATGCACTTTCTCTGACCCCGCGAGATCTTCGATATGCGCCTCTTCTCCATCACTGCCGTGAAGAGGGATACACCAGTTCGGATATTGATCTGAGGTTCCGGGCAGGTTCTGGGGCGCTTTCTCTCCAACCGCGTCGACAAGGGAAACTGCAAGCAAGAGGGCGGGGGAAGCCGCGAGATAAGCATGGAAGCCCAAAACAAGCTCTTCCGCACTGGGCTCTTCGCTGTGAATGAAGCCGCCTTCTTTCAGGCGAGACACCATCCGTTCTCGTTCAACGCGGTCAGCCTCGAGCACTTTGTCCAAGTCCTCAACAAGCAAGCCTAAACGATTTCGGAGTTGTGTGTGAACACCCTCGAGGTATCCCAGGGTCGGCGGAAGATCGTGCGTCGTTACTGCAGCAAGGCAGGAACGACGATAGTGGTCAGGCCACAATGGCCATCCGCTTCCTTCTTTTTCAAACCAAAGAACTGAAGTGCCCAAAATGCCACGATCATTCAAGTAACCGCGAACCCAAGGCTCAACCGTTCCAAGGTCTTCACCAATAACTACTGCGCCCGCGCGCTGCGCCTCGAGAAGCACAATCCCAACCATGGCCTCGTGATCATAGGAAACGTAAGCGCCGGCACTTGCTTCCATTCCCTCGGGAATCCACCACAGACGGAACAAACCAAGAATATGGTCGATGCGAACTGCACCCGAATAGGAAAGCACGGAACGCAGCATGTCCCGAAGAGGCGCGTAGCCGGCCTGGGCAAGGCCTCGCGGAGACCACGGTGGCTGCGACCAGTTCTGTCCCTGCTGCGAATACATATCCGGAGGCGCACCAACACTCATTCCCGGGGCGAAAATCTCGGGCATCGACCAAATCTCTGAGCCCAAAGAGTGCACTCCCACCGCAAGGTCGGACATGATACCCATATCCATACCTAAGCGATGCGCACTCTCTTGCGCACGGATCAGCTGATCGAATACGATCCACTGACACCACTGCCAAAACTCAATTTCTCCAGCCAAGCGCTGGCGTGCCTGCTCGACTTCGGGAGCATTGATTGATGCGTAACGCTCGGGGAGCTCAATATCCCCATTTTCAAAAACCAGAGCAGACCAGAGAGCAAAATTCTCAAAGGATTCCCCGCCCTCTGCGCAGAAATGTTCGAATTGCGCCTGGCGGCTGATGGAGCGAGGAAGCTCAAAAATCTTGCGCAAGGCCTTGAGCTTAGACTTCCACGAGAGATCGCGGTCAACGATGTCTTCCTGAGACCGCGATGCATGTGCATAGCGCGTAATAACTCCGCGTTCCTTTCCATCCATGCGGGCATACTCATCGATGGCCTCGGGACGGATGTAGAGAGGGCTTGCCCAACGGCGCGAAACAGGAAGGTAGGGTGAGGTCTCCTGAGGGAAATTCGGCTGAGGAGCGTGCAGGGGGTTGACCTGCAAAAAGTTTGCACCATCGCGCGCAACAATTGCAGCCAAATCAGCCAGATCCTGGGTGTCGCCCATACCCCACGAGCCACTCGAACGCGTGGAGTACAGCTGAGCCGCGACACCCCAACGCTTGTGACCATCATCGAGACGGCAATAAAGCCTTTGCGGGACAACGATCAAGGTCGAGGAGCACTCGCTGCCATCTTCATGACGCGCAACAATCCGGTGCCATCCTTGGGGCAACCAATTGGGAATCTTGAAGGTCGCACGACCGATCAGGTTATCGTCGACCATTCGCGGCGGAATTGGGCGATCAAGCTGTTCAAGTTCATGACGCTGCCCGTCTTCAGTTTCAACGTGGCACCACACACCCGTTCCGTGAGGAACATGGACAGGAATTTCCGCTTCGTTGCCCTGACGGCACACGGTTGTCGGAGGAAGCGGAGCAGACCATGACAAGTCTTCGTTGTGGCGGAACGCCTCATTAATTTCCGCTTCAGAGGGATCAAAAGAAAGGGAGAAACCCAAAGAATTCAAAACGGCGATAAGGGAGGCATCTTCAACATGCTTCCAGTTACCGTACCAATCCCAGAAACCGGTGGAGACCCCCACGGTCTCGGCAAGTTCACGTAGTTTCTCTGTTACCGACTGGTTTGCCATGAGGTCCTCTCTGAAATACAGCTGCTTTTGTCTATTTTATGGGTTGCGGAATACGTGAGAACAGCGTTTTGCGTGTGCCAGCAGACACATCTTGAGGCAGACACAACTGGAGCATTTGCAAAGCAATGTTGCGCGCATTAACCCCCGTTACAAGCTGAACGATGTTGCCAGAGCGCACGAGAGCCAATACCTCAGGTACACGAAGACCCTCTTCGTCGACCAATTCCGGTGACTCCACTTCGACTCGAATACGGAGCATGCACGGTTCGATATCGCGGATATTCGACGCTCCCCCAAGTGATTGGAGAAGAAGCGATGCCGTTTCCACGCCTATCCCCTCTCCACACAAGTGACATACACCTCATAAATATATACAGAAGATCCAATGCAGTGCAATACGTCACGTATGACAACCTGAGATACATAAGTGCACTGCACTTTCAGGTGCGGAATGAGCACAATAGATCTATGACAACGCCGCTTCCCGTCCCCACCATCTCAACGGAACCTGTTGCCTCGGTACTGCGCATTCTTTCTCTCAAAGAAAATGGTGAAGATTCTTTTATCGCCCGCTCACTGCCTCAGGTTCGCCGAGTCTATGGGGGGCAGGTGCTGGCCCAGGGTCTTCTGGCCGCCAGTGCGACTGTGCCCGAAGGGCGACTTCCTCACTCTCTGCACGCATATTTTGTTCGAGGCGGTGACCCGGAGAGTCCTTTTACCCTCGACGTGACCCGAGTGCTCGACGGGCGTTCATTTACTAATCGTTCGGTCTCTTGTTTCCAAGACACCCGCGAGATCCTCACTATGAGCGTCTCTTTCCAGGGCCACGAGGCCGCGCCTTCCTATTCTCCCTCGGCTCCGCAGGTGCCCTCGGCAGATGAGTGTCGTTCCGCCCTTGAGATTTTCAGACTCATGGACCACCCCGTCGGAAAATTCTTGGGAAAGACTGCAGCCTTTGACGTCCGACACATCGGTCAGAGCCTGTACACCAAAGCTGATCCACAAAGAGAACCAACGCAGCGACTGTGGATGAAGCCACGAGCTAAGATTCCAGACGAGGCCTCGCAGTATGTTCACCGAGCGCTTCTCACCTACGTTGTCGACCAGGTGATGTTGGAGCCCGCGCTTCGCACTCTTGGCCTGTCGTGGATGTCTCCGGGACTCGTTGCTGCTTCTTTGGACCATGCGATGTGGTTCCACCATGATGTCGATATCAATGAGTGGATCCTTTTCGATCAGCGCTGCACGCAGATTGTCGGTGGGCGCGTTTTAGTCGAGTGTTCGATATTTTCTGAGCACGGGACTTTGCTTGCTCATGCCACTCAAGAGGCAATGCTCCGTATTCCCAGTGAAGGGCACACATCAAGCCGCTGGGGATTTGGGGTTGATCCCAAGACCGGCAAACCGATGAGCGGCATGGCGTAGCGCTAATCTTTGCGCCATCGAAGGTGCAACTTACACGTACTTTTTCGTACAGATAACTACCAAAACCATGGGAGGGAACGGTAAAACCGTTCCCTCCCATTGAGTCTTCATTCGAAGATCAGTCGCGAGTGAGTTTACGGTGCGTCACGCGGTGAGGCGCGGCTGCGTCTTGTCCCAATCGCTCAATCTTGTTCTTTTCGTAAGATTCGAAGTTTCCTTCAAACCAGTACCATGATGCGGGGTTCTCGTCAGTCCCCTCCCACGCGAGAATGTGCGTGGCAACGCGGTCAAGGAACCAACGATCGTGGGTGATCACGACTGCACAACCCGGGAACTGCAAGAGAGCATTCTCCAGTGAAGACAGTGTTTCCACATCGAGGTCGTTCGTCGGTTCGTCAAGGAGCAGCAAGTTGCCGCCCTGCTTGAGCGTCAGCGCCAAGTTCAGACGGTTACGTTCACCACCGGAAAGAACGCCGGCAGGCTTTTGCTGGTCGGCACCCTTGAAGCCAAAGGCTGAAACGTATGCACGGGACGGCATTTCGACACTGCCAACTTGGATGTAGTCCAGTCCGTCGGAGACAACCTCCCACAGCGTTTTATCGGGATCGATTCCCGCACGGTTCTGGTCAACATAGCTCAGCTTGACGGTCTCACCGATGGTGAGTTCGCCGTCATCAAGCGGTTCCAAACCGACAATAGTCTTAAACAAAGTTGTCTTACCAACACCGTTGGGGCCGATAACGCCGACAATGCCATTTCGAGGCAGGGAGAAGGAAAGCCCGTCGATCAAGACGCGATCTCCGAAGCCCTTTCGAAGGTTCGAAGCCTCAATAACGATATTGCCCAAACGCGGTCCCGGCGGGATCTGGATTTCTTCAAAGTCGAGCTTGCGACTGCGTTCTGCCTCAGCCGCCATCTCTTCATAGCGTTCCAGACGTGCCTTCGACTTCGCTTGACGTCCCTTTGGCGAGGTACGGACCCACTCGAGTTCTTCCTTCAGACGCTTAGCAAGCTTGGCATCCTTTTGGCCTTGAACCTGGAGACGCTTTTCCTTTGTCTCTAGGTAGGTCGAGTAGTTGCCTTCGTAGGGATAGAGGTGACCGCGATCAACCTCGGCAATCCACTGAGCAACGTGGTCGAGGAAGTAACGGTCGTGGGTAACGGCGATCACGGCGCCCGGGTAGGTAGAAAGATGCTTTTCAAGCCAGAGAACCGATTCGGCGTCCAAGTGGTTTGTCGGTTCGTCAAGAAGCAACAAATCGGGAGCTTCAATAAGCAAACGACACAAAGCAACGCGGCGGCGCTCACCACCGGAGAGCACACTGACCTGCTGATCCGGTGGCGGGCATCGAAGCGCATCCATGGCCTGGTCAAGCTGTGAATCAATATCCCATGCGTTCAGGGCATCGATTTCGGTTTGAAGCTTGCCCATCTCATCCATCAGAGCATCAAAGTCAGCATCCGGATTTGCCATTTCTTCCGAAATCTCGTTGAAACGCGCAAGCTTTGCGAAAGTATCGGCAGCACCCATACGAACGTTTTCGATGACCGTCTTGGAATCATCCAACTCGGGTTCCTGCATAAGGATCCCGACAGTGTATCCGGGGCTTAGACGAGCTTCGCCGTTGCTGGGCTCATCCAGTCCGGCCATGATCTTGAGGATCGAGGACTTACCGGCACCGTTGGGACCGACCATACCGATCTTCGCGCCGGGGAAGAAAGCCATTGTGACGTCATCAAGGATGACTTTGTCACCAATAGCTTTGCGAGCCTTAATCATTTGGTAGATGAACTCCGCCATGGATTCTCCGTTCAGGATCACGTGACATAACGCCGTCGTAGTTGGGTAGCCCCCTCAATGCTAAGGCACGAGTCGCATTTTTGGCATATAGGACTTCTACGCCGCATCACTTCCATCGAGATCTGACTCTTCCGCCTCCCAGGACGCATCACGATCCGCATCAACCTCGCCCTCACCAGTGCAGTACTCGCTCAAACACCTGGCTTCAGTGGCGATCCCATCTCTTGCGCTTGTACTGCAGTGAGTATCTGGAGCGCCCACATCATGGCGATAGCCCCCGTTAGAAGAAAGCTCTTCCGTATCCGGCTGTACGGCGTACTCCCCCGCTTCAACGGTCGCTGACTCTTGAACATTGTGTTGAGGAATCTTCGGTTTCATCACTGCCGCGGGGCCGAAAGCAAGGTCAATACCGCAAAAGCTTGCGTTAATGACAAGCTCAGCACGCGCCTCGGAATCGGGTCCAATCCACGCGCGAGCACTTGGACGCCCGCTGACAATAATCGGGGTTCCCTTTTCAACGCTTGAGAGAAGATTCTTTGCGAGTCGATCCCACACGCATACCGTGTACCAGTGGGGGTCACGCTCTTCATACTTGCCAGAATCATTAATTCGCCATTGACTTGCAGCGAGGCGGAATCGGATTCCCTTCGTCCCTGACTGAGTCGTCATGCTCCGTAGATCTGATCCCACGCGACCGCGAAGAATGACAGTGCCCTGGTTGTTCATGGTTTTTCCTTCCTAGAGTCAAACACCCTTGACGGGTTCGACCACTGTGCGCCCATGTGCACCGAGAAAGGAAGACCGGTACCAGCGTCTGTGGAAAACGCCGATACCGGTATGCCCTGTGGAAAACTCGAAAGTTACTTGGTCTCCTCACCAGTTTCAGGGATCCCCAAGGCCACGACCTCTTGAGCGACCTCGCGCGCGTACTCACGTGTGATGGGCTCGTGGGGGAACAGAACACGGCGGTAGTACTCGAGTTCTTGAATCGACTCAAGGATATCGGCCAATGCGCGGTGTCCACCGTGCTTGACAGGAGCTTCCTCGAAAGCCCTGCGATACCAGCGTTTTGCGAGTTCCTTGATCGAAGATACATCAATCAAGCGGTAGTGCAGGTGGTCAATGACCTGAGGCATATTCGCTTCGAGGAAGATCTTATCCGTGCCTACGGAGTTACCGGCCAAGAGTGCTTTGTTCGGTGCGGGGACGAAACGACGAATATAGGACAGAACCTGCTCTTGCGCTTCTTCCATCGTCGTTCCCGATGCAAGATCTTCAAGGAGTCCCGAGGAGGTATGCATCTGTCGGACGAAATCATTCATCCCTTCCAGAGCCTCAGCGGGAGGGGTAATGAGGACATCAATACCCGGGTCAACGATACGCAAGTCAGCATCGGTAATAACTACTGCAACCTCAATCAAGGCATCGCGGGACACATCGAGTCCCGTCATTTCACAATCGATCCACACCAATGGTTCTTTCAAATCACTCACGTTCTCAAGTGTAGGCTTCTCACCGAGATTTCACTGTTTGGCGTGAGAAAGTGCGCTCACGAGCCGTGAGTTACGATAAAGACCGATCGTCAATTCAAGGAGTGCCTATGTCAACGGATCAGTTCCCCCTTTCTCCCGAGTTGGTTGCTCAGGCCTCGGAAATTTTGGGCGATGTCGTTGAAAAGACACCGGTCATGTACTCCCAGCGCCTGAGTGATTTCGTGGGTGTTCCCGTTCACCTCAAGCGCGAAGATATGCAAACCTGCCGTTCTTTTAAGGTGCGAGGCGCTTACTTCCGCATGAGCATGCTCAGCGAAGAAGAACGCCGCCGCGGAGTCGTGTGCGCATCCGCAGGCAACCACGCTCAAGGGCTGGCATATGCCTGTTCTCAGTTGAAGGTTCGCGGAACTATCTATCTTCCCTCCAATACTCCCAAGCAAAAGCGCCAGCGTATCGAAACGATTGGCGGCGATTGGGTTGAGCAGGTGATCGTCGACGGTACTTTCGACCGCGCGAACGCACAAGCCCAAGAAGCTGCACGCCATTCCGGACGCACCTACGTCCATCCCTACGACGATCCTTATACCATTGCCGGCCAGGGAACAATCGCCGTCGAGCTTGAGGAACAGATTCTTCCCGAGGCCGCGGCCGTGCTGGTCCCTGTCGGTGGCGGTGGCCTCCTTGCGGGAATCGCGACCTGGGTTCGTTCCCGTTTCCCCGGAGTCAAGATTTACGGCGTTGAACCCAAGGGCGCAGCCTCCATGCATGCTGCACTTGAGGAAGGAGAGATCGTTTCCCTTCCTAAAGTTGATCCTTTTGTTGACGGTACCGCTGTAGGCCGCGCTGGTGAGCTGCCCTACTCTGTCGTTCGCGAACTGGTCGACGATATTTTGGTCGTTCCTGAAGGCGCAGTCTGCACTGAAATGCTCGATTTGTATCACTCAGACGGCGTGATCGCTGAACCTGCAGGCGCTTTGGCCTCGGCTGCAGCACGTATGTACTTTGCTGATCCGGAGCAACGCTCTCAGCTACTGGGCGACGCCAGCGGCGCTCTTGTTGCAGTGGTTTCAGGCGGAAATAACGATATGACTCGTTACGCGGAAATCATGGAACGCTCATTGCGTCATGAAGGTTTGCGTCACTACTTCCTGGTGACCTTCCCACAGCAACCCGGAGCGCTTCGTAGCTTCCTCGAAGATGTTCTGGGTCCCGGCGACGACATCGTCCACTTTGAATACACGAAGAAGAATAACCGCGATTCTGGGCCAGCTTTGGTCGGTATCGATCTTGCTGATCGCGAGGACATTACGGGATTGCGCGAGCGTATGGAAGCCTCTCCCCTTCACGTTGAAGAGCTGCGCCCAGATTCCGAAATCTATCGTTTGGTGATTTAAGAGGACTCTGGACGACGCACAGCACCTAGGCGGCGAGCGTGTGAACGCGCGTGCAGCTCACGCGCACCGTCGGGGTGGAGTTGAAACGGTAGCCTTGGCCTCGCAGGGTGGAAATAAGATCCGTCTCAGGCAGTTTTGCTCGCAAACGGCGGATATGCGCATCAATCGTGCGCGTTTGTGTCTCGAGGCCTTCGCCGTACCAAACCGATTCCAGTAGCTCCTCGCGTGAAACTACTTCGTCTGCGCGCTGAGCAAGGTAGGCAAGCAATTCATATTCTTTGTTCGACAGCTTCACTGAAGATCCGTATACCTCAAGGCGACGGTGGTCCAGATCGATGTGCGTTGATGCTGGTGAGAGCCTGAGTCCTGCAAGAACCTCGAGGAAGTCTTCGAAAGAAGTCGGAGCCTCGGCCGGACGGGTTTCAGGGGTGTAAACAAGGGTCATGATGTATCCAAACTATTTGGTACCGCACACACCACTTTCATCGTGGGATTTTAGGCGGTAGCGATTGACAGGGCGAAGGTCAATCACATACACATTCGCGAGCACATGGAGCCGCACATGGGGCGGCAGATCATGGTCGCGTTAAAAGTCATGACTTAAGTCTATCGAATGATACAGATGTGTCAAAACAAAAGAATGTGAAGGTGGAAACACGGGAATCAAACCCGCATTTCCACCCTCACACAAAGAAGCGGACTACTCAGTTTTCAAGCTGGGCACGCACGATTCGCGTTGCTTCAACAAGATTCCTGAGGGATTCTTCAGTTTCTGCATAACCACGAGTCTTCAGACCACAGTCGGGGTTCGACCACAGATTACGCAGCTCGATCGATTCGGTAGCCAGCGTCAGAAGCTCGGTGAGTTCTTCCACCGAAGGAACTCGAGGCGAGTGGATATCCCACACACCCGGGCCAACGCCGTGGTTGAATCCCTGCTCTGCAAGCTCAGGAAGCACTTCCATGCGAGAACGCGCGGCCTCAATCGAGGTAACGTCTGCGTCCAAGCCCAAGATTGCATCAAGAATCTGACCAAACTCCGAGTAGCACAGGTGGGTGTGAATCTGAGTATCGGGACGTACTCCGGCAGTTGCGAGACGGAACGAGTCCACAGCCCACTTGAGGTAATCAGCGTGACGGGACCGATCCAAGGGAAGCAGCTCACGCAGTGCTGGCTCGTCGACCTGAACAACAGCAATTCCGGCGTTCTGAAGATCGGTGACCTCGTCGCGCAGAGCCAGACCGATCTGATCAGCAACCTCAGCCAAAGGCAAATCATTACGCGGGAAGGACCAGGCGATGATAGTGACCGGACCAGTCAGCATGCCCTTAACCGGGTGATCAGTCAGCGACTGCGCGTAACGCGCCCATTCAACAGTCATCGCGTGAGGACGGACAACATCCCCCCACAGGATCGACGGACGGGTGCATCGCGAACCATAAGACTGGACCCAACCGTTCTTCGTTGCGGCGAAACCTTCAAGCTGTTCAGCGAAATACTGAACCATATCGTTACGCTCTGCTTCACCGTGGACCAGAACATCCAGCCCAAGGTTTTCCTGAAGGCGAATCACTGATTCAATCTCTTCACGCATACGCTGCGCATAGTCTTCGTCAGAGAGCTCACCCTTGGCCCAAGCGGCACGGGCTCGACGAATTTCCTTCGTCTGGGGGAAGGAACCAATCGTCGTGGTGGGCAACAGCGGCAGGTCAAGGCGCTCGCGCTGAAGTTCATCGCGAAGAGCGAAGT